>JACPVY010000364.1 GCA_016197345.1 Burkholderiales bacterium | reverse complement strand
TGATATAAACTAACTATATACTCATTTACAACAAAAAAAACAAATAAAGTCATGGAATTATAATTATGAAGCAGCTAGTAAATATTTATATGGTCTTGGTTGACGCCGCTTGCTGCTGCGCTAAACGCTGCCCCCAACTGAATGGCCCTTCATGCGCTAAGCGTGCTAAGCCACGTTTGGCCATTTTTGCTTCAAAGCGCGAGTATAGCGCATCGAGCGGATCGCGTTTTCCTTGGTGGCGAATGAGCGGAAAAATGATGGCCGCCATGACCAGCGCGCCTAAACCTAGCGCGACTCGCATCATGCTGACCCAATCCACTTCTTCAAAACCGAGCGATGAGAAAAAATTACGTTGTTTCTCAGGGGTGTAATCCAGCACCCACTGGCTCCAGGCGTTATTAATGGCTTGAAATTGGTTGCGTACTCGACCGATAAAGCTGTCATTGCCCAAAAATACGTCCAACCCACCTAAGTTGGATAGCAGCGTATTGCTACGTGGCAGGGCGCGCGCCAGATTTTGCTCGACCCGCTCTGGCGCGACGGACGAGGTTGGATCAATGCGACGCCAGCCACGGTTGGGTAGCCACACTTCTGCCCACGCATGGGCATCGGATTGGCGCACGGTCATCACACCATCGACCGGATTGATTTCGCCACCTTGATAACCTGTCACCACCCGTGCTGGAATCTGCATGGCGCGCATCAGATACACGAAGCTGCTGGCGTAATGCTCGCAAAATCCGGCGCGGGTATTGAATAAAAAATCATCGACAGCGTTCTGTCCCAATAAAGGTGGTTGTAGCGTATAGCTGAAGTTTTCTTGGCGGAAAAATTGCAGCACGGCGTCGATTTGGCGTCCCTGATCTGGTTCACGGGCCATCAATTGGCGCGCAAATTCTAGTGCGCGGGGGTTGAGGCCGCGCGGTAGCGTGAGCCAGCGCCGCAGTATTTCAGGCTCGACATCCACCTCGGCCATAAATTGCGTGACAGAGCTGGCTTCATAGCGGGTGCGTTTGCTGATGCGATGCCGCGCGAGTATTTGCATATCCCGCGTAATCAAGCTGGATTCACCGTCAATCACCGGAAAAAGACGAGGGAGTTCTAGCGCAAAGACCGAATGCTGGCCACTTGCTTCCATCGTGACTTGATATCTGATCGGTGCGGAAAGTGGTGTGACACTGATCTTTGGCATGCGAAAGACCGGCAAATCGCCCCATGAAATCATGCTCCAGGTGCGGCCATCATAATTACCGAGCACAGGCCCACGCCAATACAATTGGCTTTGCGGTGGCGGTGGATCATAAAACTGCACGCGAAACGCCACTTCTTCGGAAAGCGCAAGATTGGAAACATTGCCCGGCGCCATCGAATCAGATAGCCCGCTACGCCCGGCAGCGTCACCCGGCATGCCCCACAACGGGCCTTGAATGCGTGGAAACAGCACAAATAGCACTAGCGTTAGCGGAATCGCGAGCGCTAATAGCTGGGCGCTTTGTCGTAACCTTTGTTTTAGTGGTGGGACTTTGCCCGTGTATTGAAAGCTCATTTGCGCAGTGAGGATGGCTAACAGCGCGGCGAACATGAGCACAGCGGTCAACATGCTCTGTGAATAGAGAAAATTGCTCAAAATTAAGAAAAAGCTTAAATACGTCACGACGAATAAATCGCGTTTTGCATGCATCTCTAATAGCTTGAGCGCTAGTAGTAGCACGAGTAAAGCCACGCCCGGTTCGCGCGCGACGATGGCATTATTCGAAAGGCGCACCGCGATCATGCAGGCAACTGCAATCGGCAGCAAAATCCAACGCGAGGGCATGCGCTTGCCGCTAAAAGTGACATACGCACGCCACAGCAAAATGCCACAAGCGGCGACGGTATTCCAGATTGGCAAATGCGACGCGTGCGGCAAAATCACTAGCAGGCAGGCGGTCAGTAGCAACAGCGTATCGGCCTTATCGCGCGCTAGATTTTGCCAAGCGCTTTTCGAAAACAGCAGATTTTTCATGAGCACACCCGTTGGCCGTCAAAGAGCGCGAGTGCTCGCAAGCAAGCGGTTTGATGCGCCGAGCCTTGCCCTAAGCCTAATTCCACGTCGCCGAGTGAAAAGGCATAGCGCAGCCCTTCTTGTTCAGCTTGTAAGACCCAACGTGTCATGCGCGCCAATTTGCTTTCAATATCTAAATGCGCGGGCAATTGGGCAAAATCGAGATGCAGTTGCGTGCTTGATCCGCCTTCAAAATGCTTGGTGACCAATTCGCCACCATCATGCAGATCGAGTTTGGCGATTTGGCGCGCTGCCTGTGGCAACGGCGGCGCATCGATTTCTGGGGCTGGATAGACCAAGCATTGCAACGATGGTTGCCAATAACTCCATGCCACTAATAAACCTAGCGGAAAACGGGTGCGTAATCTGACTTTGGGTGCCGCCAGCCAGCCGCGTTGCTGGCTAGGGACAGAGAGCGTGACGCTAGTGCTGCTGTGCTCGGCAAGATCAAGTGCTTGTTCAGGAAAATCCTGTTGTGGGTCGACAAAACCTATCCAAATCGCATAGCGATCGAGATTCTTTTGATTGGCAATCGAGAGTTCAAATTGTGCTGTTTCGCCAGCAAAGATGGCATGACTACGGTTGGGCACCAGATGCAAGTGCGCTAGATTGCGATACGTCATGTGCATATCGATCAAGGCCACACCGATCAGTAAAAAGGTTAGCGCAAAGCCTAGACTGAGGTTGTAATTAATAGCCCCGATGAAAAGCAAGATCAACATGCCGACATAACCCCAACCAGCACCCGTTGGCACAATATAAACGCGGCGCAAATCAAGAAACACCGTGCCCGGCTCGGCTGCGCGCGAGCGCAAAGTGCGCTCGCTGATGCGTTGCCGCCATTGTGCAAACAGGCCGCCTGAGTTGCGGTTGAGGTTGCTGCTAGCAGGAGAAGACTGGGCCATAAATGCCTCGCTTAAACCTTCGTCACGTTGACGGACTTCATCATCTGCAAGACGAGGTCACGGCTCGAGAGCACTGCACCTTGATTGGTCTTGATCGGGCGCAAACGATGCGCGGCTACTGGCACCAGCACTGCTTGCACATCTTCCGGCAAGACATGATCACGCCCTTCCAAGGCCGCCCACGCACGCGCTGCCTGTAACAATGCGAGTGCTGCGCGCGGCGATAGCCCTTCGGCAAAATGCCCTTGCTGACGCGAATAGGCGAGTAGCGCTTGAATATAGTCGATCAGCGCAGGTGAAGCATGAATTTGCTTCAAGCCTTGTTGCGCTTGGCTCAATTCGCTAGGCGTCATCACCGTTTTTAATTGTTTCAGCAGGCTACGTCTATCTTCGCCCATTAATAAAGCGCGTTCCGCGCTGGCATCTGGGTAGCCGAGTGACAGACACATTAAAAAGCGATCAAGCTGTGATTCTGGTAAAGGAAAGGTACCGACTTGGTGCAATGGGTTTTGGGTGGCGATGACAAAAAATGGTGATGGCAAATCATGGGTTTTGCCATCAAAGGTCACTTGCCGCTCTTCCATCGCTTCCAGCAAGCCGGATTGAGTTTTCGGCGTCGCGCGGTTGATTTCATCGGCTAACAGCACTTGCGTAAAAATCGGGCCGGTATGAAACACGAAGGCATTTTTATCGCGTTCATAAATCGACATGCCAATCACATCGGCCGGTAAAAGATCGCTGGTAAACGAGTTAACTCGAGTGTCACACTCACACTCACACTCGACACTCGAGATATAGCGAGAGCGTGCGCTAAAGTCGTTTTACCAACGCCCGGCACATCTTCAATCAATAAATGGCCGCCCGCTAGCAGGCAGGCGAGTGAGAGACGGATTTGGGCATCTTTGCCGACCACGATTTGGCCAACTTGTTTAGCGCAAGCGAGCAATTTGGTGTACATAATTCTCCCGTCGTTTGTCTGGTGATTGCATTGGGATGTTGGCAGCGCAACGCGTATGCTGCGTGTTTCGCCTAGCCATCCTACTGTAATTCAAATCGTATGCAACATTTGCTGCGCTGCACAGCGAGAAAAAGTGGCGCTTTGAACTTCGTTCTTCGCCAGCCACAGCAAAAGCTTGATCAATTAATTGTACCGCTGCATTAACTGATTAACTGCAAGCGCTTTGGAACGGGTACTGCAAATAAATTGTGCGACAATGACAGCAGGAGTTTTGCTTTGCGCTGTCATCGGGAACTTCGAAAACCTACTGCGCGGGCATCTCTTGAACTTGCGAGCCTCGCTTTACCTTGGTAAAGCTGCGTTTCTCAGTTCAATATTTGCTCCGCTCGCTACGGTTTTTTCGAGGCCCCTATCATATCCGAAAGTGCTTCATGCCCACAGCTATCTATACCCATCCCGCCTGCGAGCGCCATGAAATGGGCGCATGGCATCCAGAATCGCCCGCCCGCTTGGATGCGATTTCGACGCAGTTAATACGCGCCCAACTTGATCCCTTTTTGCAACATCGTGAAGGCAATGCCGCTAGCATTGAGCAGATCGCACGCGTGCATAGCCTAGATAGCATCGCGCTAGTGCAGCAAAAAGTGGCGCAATTGCAGCGCGATGGTGGGGATTACTATCCGCTCGATGCCGACACCATGCTAAACCCACATAGCTGGGACGCTGCCTTGCAAGCAGCGGGCGCGGCGATTGCTGCGACGGATGCGGTGATCGCGGGCGAGTTAGAAAATGCTTTTTGCGCCGTTCGTCCACCCGGCCATCATGCGCGCCCTAGTGAAGCAATGGGATTTTGCATATTCAATAATATCGCCGTCGCTGTGCAACATGCGCTAGAGGTGCATGGCTTAAAACGCGTGGCGATTGTCGATTTTGATGTGCATCATGGCAATGGCACCGAAGAAGCGATTGCGGGAGACGATAGGGTCTTAATGGTGAGTTTTTTTCAACATCCGTTTTACCCGTATAGCGGGGCGCGGCCATGTGTGGAAGCGTCAAATTGCATCAATATCCCCGTTCCTGCGATGAGTGGTGGCGATGTGGTACGGCAATTGGTGAATGAAAGCTGGCTGCCAGCCTTGCATGGTTTTGAGCCAGAAATGATTTTCATCTCAGCCGGTTTTGATGCCCACAAAGAAGATGATTTAGGCGGTATGCGTTTGGTCGAAGCCGATTATGCGTGGATGACGAAGCAATTAATGGTGGTGGCGAAGAAATACGCTAAGGGACGCATCGTCAGTTGCTTGGAAGGTGGCTATAACTTATCGGCGCTAGGGCGTAGCGTGGCTGCGCATATCAAGGTGTTAGCGGAGTTGGACGAATAATGGTAAGCATCTGTATGCATAGTGGGATACATAAGGTTTGCTTAGCTGGAGCCTAGCAGCGCCGCCTCGTGCGGCGTTTTTTTATACGCGCTTTTTCGCCAGCACACCACGTTTATCTGGCGGAATATGCGCAGCCGGATCACATTCGCTATTAAACAAGTAGTGCGCAAACATCGCTTGCCAACCGCGTTTTTCTAACGGTGACAGGTTTTGCATGTGCTGCACGCAATGCACCAAACTCTGGAAAGCGGTTTCGGTTGTTTGTTCTGTTCCAGCCATTGCTTCTGCTTTATCTTGCCACCAGTAATTGACGAGCACATTGAAAAAATCCAAAGACTCGACATGGTGCCACCAGAGTGTGGGGATATACAGCGCATCACCGGGTTCTAACTCGGCCACCTGCGCATAGTCGAGCGCTTCTCGCAAGCGCGGGTAGCGCGTAAAGTCTGGTTCGACTAGCGAAGCCATGCTAATCGGCGTGGGTGTCGGCGCAAAATCGAGCGGGCCGATGTAGAGATTTTTCACTTGTTCCGGTGGAAACAAGGTAAAACGCCGCCGTCCAGCAACCACGCAAGCAATATTCAGCGATTCATCAAAATGCGCTGGCGTGACGATTTGATTGCCTATCCAAATGCGTGGTGCGATGTCCGAGCCCAGCAAAGGATGTGGATGTTCGCGCAAAAAGCCGGGCAAACAATCGTGAATTTTCGCACTTTGCACGGCAATTGCCGGATATTGCGCAAAATGCGAATAGCGTACTAGCGCTTCTATCACGCTAGAGATAGGCATGCTTTTGCGCGCAAAATTAAAGCCTGTCATCTCGTCGTTATAGAAGACCCGTCCCTTTTCCTGCGGCGCCAACAAAATCGCATCAACGCCATTGCCGTTATCGAGCCGCATCAAATAAGCACAAATCGCCTCCGGCCCTTGACTCGCCAAGCGCACCGCCGGCCAATGCGCCACCAGGCCGCGCAAAATCGCGGGTTGTTGCAAGGGCTGGATGTCGTTTTGAAAAGTGGCGAGGGATGGGGTGTGCCAAGTTTTGACGGTGGTGGCTGGCATGGTAGTAAAGGCAGAAAGTGGATGGCGGCAGCTTAGCATACTAGCTGGGTTGTTGGATTGCTAGCAAAACGCCAATGCGGCTGTTGTGCGCCCTAGCTCTGTCCATGTTCAATCCACGCCCGCAATGCTGCTTCCCCCACCGCGCTAAACCTCACCTCGCGCGTACTCCCAACCCGTTGCGCCCAACCGTTTTCAAAAATTTTCTGTAATAAAGCTGCCCCTAATGCGCCGCCTAAGTGATGGCGGCGTTCGCTCCAATCGAGGCAGGGGCGGCAAAAGCTGCGTTTTTGTTTTTGCAATGCCGCGGCGTCTAGCCCGATTTGGTTTAGCCATTGCAAACCCTTGTCGCTGAGTAAAATGCTTTGCCCTTGGGTTTGTAGAAGCTCGTGCTGCTGCATTAAATCAAACGCTAATACGCCCATTTCGCCTGCTAAATGGTCGTAGCAGACGCGGGCGTAGCGTAGCGCGGGGGCGCGTGGGCCGGGACGTAAGGTGTGGCTGCCTGCGCGTTGGGCGAGGTTCATCAGGCTTTCCAATAGTTGCGCAACGTCGCGGTTAGCGAGGCGGAAATAGCGGTGGCGGCCTTGTTGTTCGACGGCGAGTAGATTGGATTCTAATAATTTTGCTAAGTGCGCACTCATGGTTTGTTTCGAGACATTGGCGAGATTCGCTAGCTCGGTAGCGGTGTGGGCGCGGTCGCTCATCAAGGCGGTGAGGGCGCTCGCGCGGGCGTGGTCGCCAAGTAAAGCGGCGATTTTGGCGATGCTGGGTTCGCCAAGCGTCGCGCTAGCGCTGTTTTCAAATGGGGCAGTGGTTTTCATAGTTCGATGGTAGGCGAACCATCAACGCTACACAAGCGGATATGATGCAGTTTTCCAGGAGCATAAACATGAATCCCAGCCAAAATTCAAATCCCAACACCCACATCACCTGCATGATAAGGTACCAAATCGACCCTTTTCAGCGTGCCGCATTTGCGCAGTATGCCGAAAATTGGGGGCGTATCATCCCGCGTTGTGGTGGTCATTTGATCGGGTATTTTTTGCCACATGAAGGTACGAATGATGTAGCGTGGGGTTTGATTGCGTTTGCCTCGCTGGCCGCCTATGAAACGTATCGCGCGCGCTTAAAGCAAGATGAAGCCGGGCGCGCGAACTTTGCATTTGCCCAAGAAAAACGCTTTATTTTGCGTGAAGAACGCACTTTCGTTGAAAGTGTGGTGAGTACTTTTAATCTGGCGGCTGTGGAGGCGATATGATCGCAGTGATTTTTGAAGTCTGCATTGCCGATGGCAAGCAAGAGCAATACCTAGCATTTGCACAAACATTGCGCGAACAATTAGTGCAGATCGACGGTTTTATTTCTATCGAACGCTTTCAAAGCCTGAGTCAGCCAGATAAATTGCTCTCGCTGTCTTATTGGCGCGATGAACAAGCGGTGCAGACATGGCGCAATATGGAGCAGCATAGGCAGGCACAAACTGCAGGGCGCGCGAGTATTTTTAGCGATTACTGTATTTGCGTGGGCGATATTGTGCGGCGCTATACGATGCAAGAGCGCAACCAAGTGCCGTTGGATTCGCAGCAAGCATTAGGCTAATAGCGCCTGATATAGCACCAAGTCCGCAGCCGAAAAACAGCAAAAAACCACTTCGCTAATGCTTGGCTCCTTGGCCATAAATTCTTGCACCGTATGGCACGCTAGTTGTGCGGCTTGCTCAGCCGGGTAGCCAAAAATGCCGGTGCTAATGCAGGGAAATGCAATGCTTTGCACGCCGTTAGCGAGCGCCAGCGCTAGGCTGTTTTGATAGCAACGCGCTAACAGCGCCGCTTCGTCTGCATTACCGCCGCGCCACACCGGGCCGACAGTGTGAATCACATAGTTGGCGGGCAGGCGAAAACCGGGGGTGATTTTTGCTTCCCCGGTTTTACAGCCACCGAGCAAGCGGCAGGCATGCACCAAATCAGGGCCGGCGGCGCGGTGAATCGCGCCATCGACACCGCCACCGCCCAATAGCGAAGAATTGGCGGCATTGACGATGGCGTCTAGCTTGAGAGTGGTGATATCAGCTTGTATGGTGCGCAGAATGTTCAATTGCTTTACTCCTCGATAATCTTATGCCATGCGCTTTCGTCTGGCGCTAGCGTCGTGCCTATCTGTGCGTTCGCACTAAATCCCAATCTTTGCAACAGCGCTTGCGAACGGAGATTGGCCGTTTTGAATATCGCATGGAATTGGCTTACGCCGTAGTGTTGGTGTAACTCCGCTAGCATTGCCTGTACCGCACGATAGGCGATATTTTTGCCCCAATGGCGACTATGCAAAATGTAAGCGATGTGGGCGCTACCATCGGCCGCGATGGTGGCTTGAACAAAACCAGCGAGTTTGCCATCGCTAAGTTTGATCACCCAATTCAACCATTGCTCACTACCATCCTGGGAGCGGCGCGATTCTAGGCGTTGAAAGCGCGCACTCAGCCATGCAAGGGATTCTGGCGCGCTGTTTTCATAGGTGTAAATCGCCGGATCAGCCAGCACCTCAAACATCTCTGACGCATGGCTAGCAAGTTGCGGTTCGAGTTGCATATCGCCCAAGTTGATGGGACGCATCGGCGTTCTTTGCGCCGGGGATTCGCTATAGGCAGTACACAGTAAAACCCGCCACGGCTGCACCTTATCGTCAGTGCGCACCAGTTGGTAGCTCGTGTTAAAGCACTGATCCGGCAGACCATTGATTTTGTGTATCGTCCAAGCGATGTCAAGAAAGGCAAATTCTGTGCTCTGCGGTAGGTAACACCGCACGCTATAGCTGGCATGATGGTAGCCATCGCGCCGATAGATTTCACATAACTGGCGCATATTTTCTAGCACAGGCTCAAATTCGCTCCAGTAACGCGAGGCATGGCTGCTAGCGATACCGCAGGGTAGCGCATATAACTGGGCGACGGCGGCGCCATCGAGTTGATTGAAGGCAGCACAATAGTGATCGCAAAAGGCGAGGATGTCGGCGGGAATCATAGCGGAGGAATTAAAATTGATTGCCGATTATAGGGCTAAGATAGGGCTAAGCCATCGCATTTGAGCGCGAATCGAGCATTAATTGCTACGCGGCAAAAATGGCCTCGCGCAAAAACAAGTAAAATAGCGCTTTTCGTCTATCAACAAAGCTCACTATGTCTATCCAATGGTTCCCCGGTCACATGAATGCCGCCCGCAAAAAAGCGGCGGAAACAATGGAAGATACCGACATGGTGATTGAAGTGCTAGACGCACGTTTGCCGATGGCCAGTTCGAATCCCATGGTCGAGCAATTACGCCAATTTCGCCAACGCCCTTGTCTGAAAATTTTGAATAAGAGCGATTTGGCTGATCCTGATGTCACCGCGGAATGGATACGCCATTTCGAAGCCCAAAAAAATACCCACGTGGTTGCCATTAGCTGCAAAAAGCCAGCTGATGTGAACAAAATCCCCGGTATTTGCCAGAAAATCGCCCCACATCGCGGTGTGCCAACCAAGCCATTGCGGATGATGATCATGGGCATTCCCAACGTCGGTAAATCGACCTTGATGAATGCGCTGCTGAAAAAGCGCGTCGCCAAAGTGGGGGATGAGCCAGCCGTGACCAAGGTGCAGCAGCGCTTGTACCTCGGTAAAAACATGATTTTGATCGATACCCCCGGCATGCTATGGCCGAAAATTGCCTTGCCAGACGATGGTTTGATGCTGGCGGCTAGCCATGCGGTGGGGGTAAATGCGGTGGTGGAAGAAGAAGTCGCCGCATTTTTAGCGGAAATTTTGTTGGCACGCTATCCTAAGCTGCTGCAAGCACGCTATGGCATCAATTGCGAAGGCTTGGATGGCGTTGGCGTTTTGGAAGGCGTCGCCCAGCGCCGGGCAATGCGTGTAAAAGGTGGCGATTTTGATTTGGAAAAAGCGGCACATGTGCTACTGTTCGATTATCGCACTGGTGCTTTAGGTCGAATTAGTTTAGAAAACCCAAGCACACGTGAAGCGGCATTGCAACGCTTTGCGCTAGAGCGTGAAGAATACGAGCGCAAACAAGCTGAACAAGCAAAAGAGCGCGCCGCATTTGAAAAACGTGGCAAACGTGATAGCAACGCAGAAGCAGACGACGATTAAAGCGATAGCCCAACTTTGCACCCGTTGGCTTTGCAATTGGCCCCCCCTAGTTGTTGTGCCAATTGCAGAGGGATTTCCATTGGTGGCATTGGAGACAAACAATCTGTAGCTTGGTCGTATTGTTTGCAAAAAACGCAGATTGTCGTAATGATCTGCATGTCACCCGTCTCCTTTGCTTATCTCCCTTGCACTCCCTCGCTTTCCCTTACTCGTCGATAACCGTAGCGTTTTTACGGCGAATGCTTTTTGTTCGGTAAATTTTTCGACTGGTACGCATTTCGCTGTGGGGATGTCTTGCGCGAAATGCGCTAGCAGAGATAGCAAAGAGGAAGGGGGCGCGATGAATTTTTCGCGTAGCTTAGCGCAATCGGTACAGCAGGGGCAGCTCGGCTTAGCGCCCGCTATTCCTATGCCGGCGCGCCACCACTTCTGCCATTTCCTGATTGTTTTTGGCTTGTTGAGCGGCATAGTCTTGCAGCCTCGTGCTGAAGCGCAAGCGTTGAACACCCCTCAGCCAAGCTACGCTGCCCAAGCGCAAGACACTACCAGCGCAGAAAATACACAAGACAATAGCGCCGACAATAACGATAGCAGTACAGGCCTGCCCATTAGCCTAGGTAAAACGGCTAGCGATGAAACGTTGTGGGTGGTTGAAATGATGCAGATCGCCCAACGCGCTCAAATTGCCCAAGAATGGCGTAAATTGCGCGAGCATTACCCCGATTGGATGATAGAGCGCTTTGTCGTCGCTCGTGCGGTAGCACCCACACCAACCCTCGCTAGCGATTCGGTTGCCCATTCTTCTACTAACAAATTCCCCAATACCACGACGCTCAATGTGAATGGTGTGCGCCACCGTTCGAAGCTTGGCAAAGCCAACAGCGACTCTCACGCGAGCAATGCCACGGTTCAAGCCCCCGCACCAACGTATATGTTGTACGTGGGTAATTTCTCAAGCATAGAACAAGGGGAAGCTTGGTGCGATGTGGTGCGCGACGCATATCCTGCATGCCAAGTTTTACCGAGCGAGGCTATCGGTGGCCGTAGCACGAGGCTACGCATGACTTTGCAATTGACCACTCCCGACATGTTGGAGATCACGAGTGGCGATGGCTCAGCGTCAGCGTCGGGAGCGCCACTTGATACAGCTTCGCCGCGCCAGCCGCCCGCCACCTCCGGTACACCGCCCCAATCCGGCAACGTCACAACAGTAACGACACCTGATACCTCACGTCACAATGCTTCACAGTCATTGAATAAGGATGTCGCAAACAGTGCGCTCGCTTTTCCTCGCGGGGGCAATGTGTTCAACGCCGTTGATTTTTTAGTGGAGGTTCAG
>JACPVY010000321.1 GCA_016197345.1 Burkholderiales bacterium | reverse complement strand
CTGTATGTTGGGGATGATTTATATTTTGATGTCGAAGGGGCGCAACAAGCGGGATTACGGGCAGTGTGGATTCAGCGCGATAGCAATAAAGCAATCGATCAGCGCCATGCCCACATCACTTATGAAGCCTGTTGCAGCGATTTGCATCAGTTATATCAATGGCTACAGCAAGATCGCGGCAAAATGACTGTCATTTAAGGCGACATCGGCGTTAAATTCACCGCATCAGGCAAAAAACTTGAACGCTAACAAATTGGCGAACAACAGGTATAAAATCCGAACTTATGTTGTGACTGGAATAAAATAGCACCATGCAACTCGATACTCGTGCCCAAACCCTGCTCAAAACGCTCGTCGAACGCTATATTGCTGACGGCCAGCCGGTTGGTTCGCGTGCGCTTTCCAAAATCTCTGGATTAGATTTATCGCCCGCGACCATACGCAACATCATGGCCGACTTAGAAGAGCTAGGCTACATCGCCAGCCCGCACACCTCGGCCGGGCGCATCCCCACACCACGCGGTTATCGCATCTTTGTTGATACCCTACTCACCGTGCAGCATTTGGACGAATCTTCAGTCGAATCACAAATGCAAGCGCGTTTAAATAATTTCCAACCGCAAAAAATTATTTCCAATGCGGCGCAAATGCTGTCCTCGCTATCGCAATTTGCGGGCGTGGTGATGAGCCCGCGGCGCGAATCGGTGTTTCAGCAAATCGAATTTTTGCGCCTTTCTGAAAAACGCATTTTGTTGGTGATCGTCAACCCGAATGGCGATGTACAAAACCGCATGCTGTTGACCGATGTTGATTACACGCCGTCGCAATTAGTGCAGTCGGCCAATTACATCAATCAAAACTATGGCGGTTTAACTTTTGATGAGGTGCGTCACCGTTTGCAAGGCGAATTGCGCCAATTGCGCGATGATATGACGAAGTTGATGCAAGCGGCGGTTGAAGCTGGCAGTGAGGCGATGGCCGAACATAGCGAAGATATGGTGATCTCGGGCGAGCGCAATTTGCTGCAAGTCAATGATTTGTCGTCGAATATGAGTTCGCTACGCAAATTATTCGACATGTTTGAACACAAAACCAGCTTAATGCAATTGCTGGATGTCTCGAGCAAGGCAACTGGCGTGCAGATTTTTATCGGCGGCGAATCGTCGCTGGTGCCGATGGATGAAATGAGCGTGGTCACCGCGCCGTACGAAGTCAATGGCAAAATTGTCGGCACGCTAGGCGTCATTGGCCCCACCAGAATGGCTTATGAGCGCGTCATTCCGATCGTCGATATCACGGCCAAACTGCTCTCGAATGCCCTCAGCCATAATTGATCAAGCCTTGCATCATCCGGAGCCAAGATGACAACCGAAAAAGGAATCACCACTCTTATCATCGATGACAATGAAATCACCCGCGAATTATTGCGGGTGACGATGCGTAGCGATGGTTATCAAGTGTTGGGCGAAGCCACCGATGGCGAAAGTGGGATGGAAATGGTGGCGCGCTTAAAGCCAGATGTCGTCTTTCTCGATATCGTCATGCCCGGCATGAGTGGGATCGATGTACTCAAATCGATTAAGAGCAAACTACCCAAAACCGTGGTGTTGATGGTCACCGGCAATAGCGACCGCGCCACCGTGCAAGCAGCAGTGCAAAACGGTGCGGGTGGCTTCATTTTGAAACCGTTTAATACCGGCACCGTACTCAAAACGGTTGAAAACGCTTTGCAGCGTGCCCGTAGCGCCTAGCGCCCAGGTTTTGCCGTGATACCCGCTACGCTACTAATGCCCTACTCACCTATTGCTGACTCAGTGGCGTGTCGGCCTCGCTTTGATCATTGGCCGCACCAATTGCCATCGTTTCAGCGCTGACCGCGCGCTCCACAGCGGCAACCTCGGTCGCCGGGCTTGACATCCATGCAGACAAGGTCTGTCCCAAGCCCTGTTCAATCACCGCATTCACCTGCGCCGATAAAGCTTCATCGGCACCATGTGGCAAATTGCCATCAAACACAAAGAGGCGATACACATCCGCCACTTTGAGCTGATCTGGGTTGGCCAACAACGCCCATTCGTCTTGCCCATCGCTATAGCGTTTGCTCCAGCTACGCGCTTTTGCATCGCTTTTGAGGCGACCTACCCAGCCCATCGCACTCATTTTTTGCATCAATAAATCAATTTCATCTATCCCTAGCCGCGTTTGCAGGCGCAAGGCATTGCCAGAGATTTGTGCTTGCTTACCCGCCAGCCGCGCTTGCACCAAAGGACGCAAGAGCGTCATCGCATCGACAAAAATCGTCCCCGTCCCCGGTTGGTGCCACCACCGTTCATATTTAATGACTGGCAAGGCCGCGACCAGCGCCGCCCCCGCTAAGGTGATCAACCAAGACAGATAAATCCAGACCAAAAACAAAGGCACGGCTGCTAACGCGCCATAAATCACCGCATAACTAGGAAAGCGCGCAATGAATTCGGCAAATAAGCGCTTGGCAATTTCAAACGCAATCGCCGCGGCTAAACCGCCCCACGCAGCATCGCGCCAATCAATTAAGCGATTCGGTACTGCCAGATATAAAAAGCCAAAGGCAATCGTACTCAAGCCGATCGACAACACGGTATAAAACAAGGTGGTCACGCTACGGGAGGCGCCAACGGCATTGCTGGTAGCGACAAATAAATGCGACGAAACTGAGATCGAAAAGCCGATCAATAATGGTCCTAGCGTCAAAATCGCCCAATACACCAGAAAACGCTGCACCACGGGCCGCACTTGTTTGACGCGCCAAATTTGATTAAACGCCCGTTCTATCGTGCTCATCATCGTAATCGACGTCACCAATAAGGCCACCGCACCGACCGAGGATAAGCCGCTCGCCTTGCTAGCGAACATGGTCAAATAACCCAAAATGGTATTGGAAATCGCTTTTGGCATCAGGCTTTGAATGAAATACGCCTCAAGCGAATCGCGCATCGTATTAAACAGCGGGAAGGACGTGAAAATCGCAAAAGCGATAGTCAACATCGGCACTAGGGCTAGCACGGTGGTGAAGGTTAAGCTACCGGCAACCTCGTCTAGCCTTTCTTCACGCAAACGCTGGCGGGCAAATTTCAATAAATTACCCACTTCTCCCCAAGTAAAACCGTGTTTTTCAAATTCGGGATGATTAGTTAGGGACATTTTGTTACACCACAAAAGACGAAGCGGCTAGCTTAACGCAAATTAGGCGCGCACCAACTAAACCACGCCCCAAATTTGTGACGAGAGATGTCGAAATGCGGGGCGACAGGGCATAATGGCGACCTTGCCTGCGGCTTTTTTGATTTTGTCATGACCACCATCCTCGTTTTGTATTACTCCCGCCATGGCGCTACGGCTAAATTGGCGCAATTGATTGCGCACGGCGTCGAAAGCGTGCCCGGCTGCGATGCACGTCTGCGCACCGTACCCGCCGTTTCCACCACGATAGAAGCGAGCGAGGCAGCGATTCCTGTTAGCGGCGCTCCCTATGTTGAATTACAGGATTTAGTCGACTGCGCTGGCTTGGCGCTAGGCTCGCCGACACGTTTTGGCAATATGGCAGCGGCCATGAAATATTTTTGGGATGGCACCAGTAGCACTTGGCTCAATGGCCAACTGGCTGGCAAACCGGGCTGTGTTTTCACCTCAACAGGTAGTTTGCATGGTGGTCAAGAAAGTACCTTACTGAGCATGATGTTGCCACTCTTGCACCATGGCATGTTATTGCTCGGCATCCCCTATAGCGAGGCGGCATTGATGAATACCAACAGCGGCGGCACCCCTTATGGCGCCAGTCATTGGGCGGGGGTGGATGGGAGCAAACCCATTACCGCAGACGAAAAACAATTAGCAATTGCGCTCGGACGTCGCCTCGCGCTGACTGCGCAACGCCTGCAAGGAGGCGCACATGACTGAGTCCGCCACCAATGCCGCGCAACTCGAGGCCTTAGTCGATAGCCGCAAAGCCACGCTATACCAACGTAGCGCGCTATTTAGCTTGATCGCCTTGATAGTGCTTTGCCTGCTATGGGAAACCGTACTCGCGCCACTACGCCCCGGCGGCTCTTGGCTAGCGCTGAAAGCCTTACCGCTATTACTACCGTTGAGCGGCATCTACAAACGCAATATTTACACCATGCAATGGTCTAGCATGGTGATTTTGCTGTACTTTACCGAAGGCGTGGTGCGCGGCAGCAGCGATTTATTGCCGCTTTCACGTCAACTCGCCTGGGGTGAGGCGGGCTTGGTGACGCTGTATTTCCTCGCTAGCATCCTGTATGTCCGTCCCTATAAAAAAGCCGCGAAAGCGCTGGCCAAACAAGCTTTGCTGAAAGCGCGCCAAACACCCGAGGCGACACCCCAACCACAAGCTGACACACCGACATGAGCGCCGACTTCCTAAGCGCCTGCCGTGAGGCTATTGGGGAGCGCTATGTCATCACCTCTGCACCCGATATCGCGCCCTTTGTGCAAGATATGCGCAAACGCTTTAGCGGCGTCGCCCTCGCCGTGTTGCGCCCCGCCAATACGCTAGAGGTAGCGGCGATAGTGCGCTTATGCATACAACATCGGGTTCCCATTGTGCCGCAAGGTGGTAATACCGGCTTGGTGCTAGGAAGCGTGCCAGATCAAGTCGGCAATGCCGTGGTGCTGTCGCTGCTACGGATGCAGCAAATACGCCATCTTGATCAGGATAACAACACCATCACCGTCGATGCCGGTTGCCTGCTCGCCCAAGTGCAACAAGCGGCGGCGGACGCGGGACGCTTATTCCCGCTCTCACTTGCAGCGGAAGGCAGTTGCAGCATAGGCGGCAATCTATCGACTAATGCGGGCGGCACGGCCGTGCTGCGCTATGGCAATACGCGCGAGCTGTGCTTAGGGCCGAAAACTTGCAACAAGCGCAAACGCTATGGCATTGGCGTGAGCATATTTCGCTAGCGCAAGCGCAAGATGGTAAGAATATCAAGCACGATATCTCCTTACCGATTTCGCAGATCACGCCATTTTTACAGCACACTGATGCCGCGCTAGAAGCGGCCTACCCCGGCTGTCGCGTGATTTGTTTCGGTCATATAGGCGATGGCAATCTGCATTACAACGTCGCCGCGCCACTTGGGACATCGGCTGAGACTTTCCTGCAACATCAAGCCGCCATCAATCGCCTCGTGCATGACCATGTTGCCCTCTGCGCTGGCTCGATTTCGGCTGAACATGGCATCGGTGCTTTAAAGCGCGATGATTTGCCACGCTATAAGTCTGCAGTAGAATTGCAATTGATGCGCAAAATTAAACGCGCACTAGATCCGCATCAGTTATTCAATCCCGGCAAAGTGATCAGCATGGAGTAATACATGACTTCCTCCACTCGATTCAATCCCAGATTTTTGCGTCAGACCAGCCTAGCAAGCGTATTCGCGTTGAGTGCGATGGCTGTGATAGCACCCGCTAGCGCCATCAATAAATGCGAAGTCAACGGCAAGGTGGTGTATAGCGAAGCCGCCTGCCCGAATGGCAGCACCGGAACCAGCATCGCCGTGCCAGCGGCGCCCAGCGCGAACGAAGTCGCGCAAGCCAAAGCCAACGCGGCGAAAGACGCTAGCGCCCTGCAAAAATTGCAGCAAGATAAAGCCAAGCAAGAGGCGCAAGCCCAGCGCGAGCAACAAAAAAATGCTCGTGCTAGCGCCCGCCAAGCGAAGCAACAGCAACGCTGCGCCCAGCTAGCGCAAAAAAAGCAGTGGCTGGAACAAGATGCCGCTAGCGCCCCACCCAAACAACAAGCTAAAGCACGACAAAAAGCACAGCGTATGGGGCAAAAATATGCGTTGATGTGCCCGTCGAACGGACACTGAGTGTGAAATGCACGGGAACAGCCTTGCTCGGGAAGCAGCAACGCATCGTTTTGGTGGGCAATTTGCCCGAAATGCGATGGCTTACATGCAACCCATCCGAACTAACGGATGTGCGAACTACAAGCCGTGCCTATCCAACATCGCCCTAGCTATCGTGCCCGCATCGACATATTCGAGTTCACCACCGACCGGCACACCGCGCGCTAAGCGACTCACTTTTAAGCCGCGCGCTTTCAGCATTTCCGAAATATAGTGGGCGGTCGCCTCACCTTCGTTGGTGAAATTGGTCGCAAGCACGAGGTGGATATCTTTCGGGCCTATGCCATCCAAGGGCGACAAACGCCCCATCAAGACGAAATAGCGCCCTTTGAAAGTCAAGGTCTGCTCTATCATCACTTGATCGGCAGGGTTTTCGACCACGCATAGCATGGCGCTATCGCGTTCTTCATCGGCACAAGTAGCGCACAACACTTCTTCGGTGAAGGTATTGCACAAGGCACAATGCTGGACTTTTTCGACCGCTTGCAGCAAGGCATGCGCCAATAGGTTGGCGCCATCGCGGTCATGGTGTAAGAGATGAAAAGCGAAGCGCTGCGCCGATTTTGGCCCGACTCCGGGCAAACGGCGCAGCGCTTCGCTTAACTGCTCTAAAGCGGTAGCTTTTTTCACTGAAGATGAGCGTAGTAGCGAGATCGCTTCAGCACTTAAAACGGCATCTTAAAGCCAGGTGGCAAGGCCATACCTGCGGTCAAGCCACCCATTTTTTCTTCCGAGGTGGCGGCGGCTTTACGCACCGCATCATTCATCGCCGCCGCAACCAAGTCTTCCAGCATATCTTTATCGTCCGCCAGTAGCGAAGGATCGATGGTGACGCGCTTGACATCATTTTTGCAAGTCATCACCACTTTTACCAGGCCAGCGCCAGCCACGCCTTCGACTTCGATCAGCGCCAATTGCTCTTGCGCTTTTTTCATATTGTCTTGCATCGCTTGGGCTTGCTTCATCAAGCCAGCCAATTGATTTTTCATCATGCTGTATTTCTCCAGATTCACATTAAAAACAAAACTCGTATGCAATTCCAACTTGACTAGCGCCGGTGTCGCCAACGCGACTGCATCTTGCCAGCGAATTGCAATGCTTAGCATTCGTCCTATGCCTTGTTAGGCGGCGAGATCAATCGGCTTAATCGTTTCCAATACGACATAGCCATTAAACTCACGTACCAAACTTTGTACAAATTCATCTTCTTGCACTGCCTGCTCGGCTGCCAATTGGCGCAATG
>JACPVY010000320.1 GCA_016197345.1 Burkholderiales bacterium | reverse complement strand
TGATGGTTGGCGTCAGCTCGCCGCCAGTAACCCTGCCAATACACAATTGCTACGCCAAGGATATTTAAGCAGCGATCCGGCGCGGGTAGTGCGGGTGCGTAGCGTGGATGCGAAAGCATTTTTGACGATTAAGGGCCAAAACGAGGGCATCGTGCGGGCGGAATGGGAATATCCGATTCCACTGGCCGATGCCGAGGCGATGCTAGCGATTTGTCAGCGCCCTTTGATCGAAAAATATCGCAGTCGCATTATGTTTGGCGGCTTTTGCTGGGAAGTGGATGAATTTTTGGGCGAAAACGCTGGGTTGATCGTAGCGGAAATTGAATTGCCTAGCGCCGAGCAGGAATTTGCGAAGCCGGATTGGATAGGTGAAGAAGTGAGCGACGATCAGCGCTATAAAAATTCAAACCTCGGCCGTCATCCATTTTCGCAATGGGGGCGAAGCAGCACTTAGCGATACGTTGCGGCTAATGATTTTTCGCTTGGTAATTCAGCACTTTTTGTGCGCGTAAAGCAGCAATCGCGGCATCGACAAAACTACGCACCTTGGCCGAGGCATAGCGGCCTTCGCGGTGTATCACATGAATGGGCAACGGTGGAGCGTAATTTGCCATCACCGTTTGCAATTCACCACTCTCTAGCAGCGGCGCAATTTGGTAAGACATCAAGCGGGTGATGCCAAAATGCAGACGCGCCGCTTCAATGGCGGCGTCGTTGCTGGAGGTTTGCAAGCGCGGCTTGATCCGCACCGTGCTGCTCTCTCCTTCAGACGAAAATTTCCATTCCACCGCCGGCGAGACAGTGTTAGCGGCGATGATGATGTGTTTGGCGAGGTCTTGCGGGGATTGTGGCACGCCGTGTTTGGCCAAATATTCAGGCGAGGCACACAGCACACGCTGGACTTGGCCGACGCGTATCGCTTTCATGCTCGAATCGGGTAATTCGCCTATGCGTACGCCAACATCGACACCTTCTTCCAGCATATTGACGATGCGATCCAAAAATAGCGCTGAAATTTCCATATCTGGATGGCGCTGCAAAAAATTGACGACCACTGGCATCACATACATTTTGCCAAATAGCACTGGCGCGGTAATCGTCAATTGGCCGCGCGGCACCGCATTCACCCCTTGCGCTGCTTCGTCGGCCTCATCGACTTCGCCCATGATGCGCCTAGCGTCATCCAGATAGCGTTGGCCCGCTTCGGTCACGCGCACAAAACGCGTGGTGCGGTTCAGCAGCTTGACCCCTAAGCGCGCTTCCAGTGCTGCAATCGCGCGTGTCACTGCGGGTGGGGACATCCCTAAGCGGCGCGCACCGGCGGCAAAACTTTCTTCCTCGCCCACCGCCACAAAGACGCTCATTAAATGTAGTCTGTCCATAATTTTCCCGTGGCAAGCTTAAAGTGCTGGCAGCGTAGTGTGAAGTGGCAATTCAATGATGAAGCATGTCCCTACGCCTTGGGTGCTGGTGACATGGAGTTGCCCACCGAGTAAGGAGGTGACGATATTAAAGCTGATCGATAAGCCTAAGCCAGTGCCGCCTTGTCCCATTTTCGTCGTGAAAAAGGGATCGAAAATATGGCGCAAATTGTGTTCGCTAATGCCTACGCCATTGTCGCTAAAGCGAATTTCGACACGATCTGTCCCCAAAGGCTGGGCGGTGATACGCATTTGCCCCATTTCGCGCCCTTCAAAGGCATGAAACATGGCGTTGTTGATCAAATTCGTGATGACCTGTCCCAAGGGGCCGGGGTAACTCTCTAGCCAAATATCGGGAGGGATATCCAGACTGATTTGATGACCGCTAATGCGGATTTGGTTCATCATCGGCAGCTAATTTGTCTTGCGCGACGAGATGGTTTTGCGCTTGTTGCAATTGACGATAGGCGCGCGCATTGTCGAGTGCAATCGCCCCGTAGGCGCATAGCGTGCGGAAAATTAAGCGCTCGGTTTCGCCGTAAGCGTCACGTCTAAGTGATTGAATACTCATCACCCCTAGCACTTGGTCGCCGATGGCAAGCGGCGCATATAGCACGGTGAGGGTATGCAGTGAACCGGGTATCAGATTCGGCGTCGGGTCATCGGGGCCGTAATCACGCAATACTTCACAGCGATCACGCAGGCACAGGGCCGAATCAGCGGTGGGGCTATCGACGGCAACGGCGGCGACTTCTAGCGGGTGGTTATTTTCGCGGCTAAAGGCGTGTTCTAGCTTTTGCCCATCATCTGACAAGAGCAAGATGATGAAGGTCGTTACATCTAATAAACCATGGACATGGCGGTTCAAGGCTTCAAAGACGACGGAAATATCCAGTTGTGCGGTAATTTCTTGGCCGATCGCACTTAAACGTTCTAGCGTCTCGCTATTTCTTTGCAATGCTTCAGCGCGCTGTGCTTCCACCGCGGCCATTTGTCTATGGTGCTCGATTTCAGCTTGCGCTTTTTCACTTTCTGCCCGAGTTTGCATGCTTTGGTACTGAATTTGCATCGCAATCGCGCGGTGGGTAGCTTCTTGATTATGGGTTTTTTCACGCACCGTGGCCGCTTCATCGGCATAGCGCCACGCTAGTTCAAATTCATTGTGCTGCGCATATTCACGCGCTAAATCTGTGAGCAATTGGGCGCTAACGGTGTTGCCCTCAATCGAATTGGAGAGCTGTAGCGCTTGTAGCAGGTAATGCATGCGCGCGCTCTTGCCCAAGCACGGCGTTGGTTGCGGTAAATCTGAGGCGCCATTGGGGGCGGCATGATTGGCTGCAATGCCGTGGATATCTGCCAGCACGCATAGGGCGTCGATTTGGCTATAGACGTTGTGCGCTAACTGCGCTTGCGCCAGTGAATTGGTAGCGAAATCGTGGGCTTGGCGGGTGTCGCCCAATTGCGCTAAAGCATGGGCTTGGCCGCGCAAGGCAATGATTTGAAAATCGGCATGCGACAGTAAATCGGCGCTTTCTTGCAATTGCTTAAAATAGGCTAGCGCGCCAGGCCAATCGCGTTGATTCAAGCGTAATTCAGCCAAGCAAGAAAGGGCGTTGATGTAATTGCGCGAAATATTGAATTCGGCCAGTGTTTGCAGCGCACTTTGTAGCAAATCTTCAGCCGCTTCTAAGCGCCCTAGGCGGCGCATGGTTTCAGCGGTTTGAAATTGGCACAGCGCAATGCTATTGGGCCAATCATGCCGCCGCGCCAATTCCAGCCCGCGTTCCATCCAATCGAGTGCGCCTTGATGTTCGTTCAGGCAATTAAAGGCGTCGCCGACATTGGTAGCGGCGATGATGGCGCGTTTATGTTGCCCGGTGCGTAACGCATATTCGTGGGTATGCACCCAATACTGCGCGGCTTGGCCGAAATCGCTGCGCACTGAAGCGGCCATGCCCCAAAAATCATAGACCCATGCACGGGCGCAGACGCTTAATTGATCTTCCGGTAAATCGAGTGAGGGCAGGCGTTGCGGCCAGTATTCCATCGCCGTTTTGACGTTGCGCATCAAGGCTTCAACGCCGAGGCTGACATTGACAATCACCTTGCGCGAACTATCGCCAGCGCGAATCGCTTGCTCGCCGGCTTTGATGCGTTCGGCATGGCGGCGCTTGGCATTGCCACGATCCAGTTCGATATTGCCCATCAGCCAATGCATGTCGGCAAGGCCGAGCGCATCGTCTGTGCTGTGGAAAATCGCCGCGGCATCTTCCGCCAATTGCTGTGCCATGTCATAGCGTGAAACGAGCCAATGGCTTTCAGCGCGGATCAAAGTCAAACGCGCACGCGCACTGGCCCATAAGCGGCTTTGCGCTGCCGTTTGCGGTGGCATGTGCGCTGGCTGCAAAATTTGTTCCGCTATCGTTACTAGCAACAGGGCGCGTTCGGTATTGCTTTGACGCAGATACCACGCAAGGCAGATCAAATCGTTAACTTGGGATAATTGGAATTGGGGAAACTGAGAAAATTGTGCGCCGTGGGCGCTGGCATTGCTGTTGATCGGCTGAGGGTGCAGGCTATAGGCACGTAGCGAATCAGCCAGCGCCGTCTCTAGGCGAGCAATCTCGTCATCCAGCGCAAACATCTCCATCCAATTGCTCCCAGCGATAGACGCAGCCTTGTGAGACAGTGCACTTCGATTATGTGCTTAGCTGAAGTTCCCTATCCATGTTTGAGGTACCTTGCTGCGTGTGGCGTCAATGCTACCGCAAAAAAACTAGGAGTGGCGCTAAATTACCTGTTGCATGCGGGCATGATGCAAATTTTGCTGGGAATGATGACGAATCTTGCCGTTTTTTCGCGATTTGGCGGTGGTTTGGTGCGGTACACGCTGTTTCCGGCGTTTTTGTAACCGATTCAGTGGTGCCTAGCAGCGTGCATTTCTGCCGCAATTGCCTGCAATATCGACTTTTGTTTGGCTTTGCTTGCAAATGTTTGCATTTGTTTATATTTGCTTGTTGCTTTTGCGCAAAAGCGGGTTATACTCTGGCCCGCGTTGCCATTAGTCCAGTCCCCCGCAACGTATCTCAAACACTATCCACCACAGATGTTTGCCCGCGACTGGTGCCTGTAAGCAGGTAGCTGGCGAAGTCTGGCCTAATTGAAGCTACCATGTCCTTTTCTGAACTCGGTTTATCCGACGCTATTGTTCGCGCCGTTACCGAAAGCGGTTATACCTCGCCTACCCCTATCCAACAACAAGCCATTCCTGCTGTGCTAGCAGGGGGCGATTTGCTCGCTGGCGCCCAAACTGGCACTGGCAAAACAGCTGGTTTTACGCTCCCAGTGCTACAGCGCTTAGCGAATGACGCGAAAGGCCGCGCTTTGGCGAATAAATCAAGCAGCCGCGTGATTCGCGCCTTGATTTTGACCCCTACCCGTGAATTGGCCGCGCAAGTCGAAGAAAGCGTGCGCACTTACGGCAAATATCTATCCTTGAATTCTGCTGTGATTTTTGGCGGTGTTGGCATCAATCCGCAAATCAAAGCGCTGCGCCACGGCGTCGATATCTTGGTCGCGACACCTGGTCGCCTGCTCGATCACATGCAACAAAACACGGTCGATTTGCGCCATATCGAAATCCTGATTTTGGACGAAGCTGACCGCATGTTAGACATGGGCTTTATCCGCGATATCCGCAAAGTCTTAGCGGCTTTGCCGCCAAAACGGCAAAATCTGCTGTTTTCAGCGACGTTTTCCGATGAAATTAAAGCGCTAGCCGATGGCTTGTTGAATAGCCCGGCGATGATAGAAGTCGCGCGCCGCAATTCGGCGGTGGAAGTGATTGCGCAAAAAATCCACCCGGTGGATCGCGATAAAAAACATCCGATGCTGAGCTATTTGATTCAAAGCCGCGATTGGCGTCAGGTGCTGGTATTTACCCGCACCAAGCATGGCGCGAATCGCTTGGTCGAGCAATTGGGCAAAGATGGCATTAGCGGCATGGCGATTCATGGCAATAAGAGCCAATCAGCTCGTACCAAAGCCTTAGCCGAATTCAAAGACGGTAGTTTGCGTGTGCTAGTGGCGACTGATATCGCCGCGCGCGGCATTGATATCGACCAATTGCCGCATGTCGTCAATTACGATTTGCCGAATGTGCCAGAAGACTATGTGCATAGAATTGGTCGTACTGGCCGCGCTGGTGCGACGGGGGAAGCGGTGTCGCTAGTGTGCGTGGATGAGCATCAAATGTTGAAAGACATTGAGCGCTTGATCAAACAAACGCTACCGCGCGAAGTGATTCCCGGCTTTGAGCCAGATTTGACGGCCAAAGCCCAGCCGATCCAACTGCGTAGCAATGTCGGGCGTGGTGACAATGCTGGTCGCGGAGGCCGTGGCGGGCAAAATCCACGTCAAGGGCAGGGCGCTAGTGCGCGTAACCCTCGTCCAGAGCGCGGTGCAGGCGCTAGTGCAGGTGCTGGCCGTGGCGAAGGCAATCGCCCAGCAACCAGTGCGCGCCCACCAGCAGAACCACGTTCGACCTCGCGTAGCCACGCTCAGCCTTTGCTAGCTGCAGCCAAGGCGAGCTTATTAGGTGGTGGCCCGGCGAAAGTGGCCGCAATCAGCGCGCCCCCTAGTGCACCAAGGCATGCGCCTGCGGTGGCGCAAGGGCGTCCGCCAGCGCGCTCGCCAGCAGTGAATGCGCCTAATGCGCCTATCGCACGTAATACACGCAATGGTGGCCAGCCGAACCGAAATGCGGGACAGGCAGCTCGTCGCGAAAAATAAGATGTAATTCGAAACAAGCGCAAACTTTTTGCGCTTGTTTTTGAACTTACTGCAGCCAATTTTCAAGGCGTAAGTCTGGCACTCGGGAAAATTCTCGGGTGTTGTCGCTGACTAAGACCAAATCTAAAGAGCGGGCGTGGGCAGCGATAAATAAATGGTTGGGGCCAATGATTTGGCCCGTGCTATGTAAAAAACTGCGGATTTGCCCATAGTGTTGGTGGGCGGGGCTTTCTAGCGGCAAGACCTGAATGCAGGCCATGATTTTTTGCACTTGCTCGCGCAATTTGCTAGAAACACCTTTTTGCAATCCAAATTCAATTTTTGCTGCGACGACAATGCTGGTGCAAATGGTGCTATCGGCATGCTCTTGCAATTTCAGAAAAACCGCACCCTGTGGTTGGCGTGCTAGCGCGCTGATGATATTGGTATCCAGTAAATAGCCCGCCATCAAAATATTTCCTCATCCAATAGTGGCAATTCTTCAATTGTTGGAAATTCTTCCTCTATGGGCACCAGCGTCGTCAACAAGCCCAGCAAGGGATTTTTGAGGGGCAACGCTTCAATAATCAAGCAATTGCCTTCTTTACGAATGGTGGCTTGATCGCCCTCTAGCTCAAACTCGCGTGGAATGCGCACTGCTTGGTTACGACCATTGCGAAATAGAGAAATAATGCGGGTATCGTTCATGATCTTCTCGACATAGATGATTGGCCGAAGTTTTGGCATATGTCGCCAGCATAGGTCGGCATCAGGTCGATGTCAATTGTAGCTGGCGCGGTGAACGCATTGCGCTAGCGTCGCTGAGCAAAAAACGCTAAGCTGCCTAGCTGTTAAAAATTGGAAGAATGATGCCGACCTTCGCCGCCAATCTCAGCATGCTATTTACCGAATTGCCACTCGCGCAGCGTTTTGCGGCGTGCGCTAGCGCAGGTTTTCGGTATTGCGAAATCCAATTCCCCTACGAAATACCCGCACCGCAGATGGCGGCTTTGTTGGCCGAGCATGATTTGCAACTGGTGCTACACAATTTGCCAGCCGGAAATTGGGCGGCTGGGGAACGGGGGATTGCTTGTTTGCCGGAGCGGCAAGCAGAGTTTCGTGCAGGTGTGGCGCAGGCGATTGCCTATGCGCAGCAAGTAGGTGTGACGCAGCTCAATTGCTTAGCGGGCATCGCCCCTAGCACGCTAGCGCCACAACTTGCGCATGATTGCCTGCTGGATAATGTGCGCTATGCTGCCCAGCAATTGCACGCGAATGGCATGCGTCTGCTACTAGAACCCATCAATAGCTTCGATATCCCCGGTTTTTTCTTGAATAAGCCTAGCCAAGCCTTGGCCTTGATCCAGCTAGCAGCGCGGCCAAATGTGTTTTTGCAATACGACTGCTATCACGCGCAGCGCATGG
>JACPVY010000319.1 GCA_016197345.1 Burkholderiales bacterium | reverse complement strand
CCACATTCGCTATGCGCCAAGCGCGCCAGCGAGCGTAGCCACAAAGTGACCGGACTCGATTGCGGCTGCGATTTAGCAAAGGCGCGAAATTCAGCGCTAATGCAAGCGCGCTTGAAAATGCTGACACCTTCTTCGGCACTTGCTAACGCCCCATCACGACCAAATAGCGATGGCATGTACACCGTAAAACCAGCATCACGCACCCAGCGCGCAAAGCGTGCCACTTGTGGGCTAATGCCGGGCATTTCGGTCATTACAATCACTGCTGGGCCACTACCTGCCAGATAGACGCGTTTGCTGATGCCATCGAGGACGATCTCACGCTGACTAAAGTCGAGCAACGCATCATCTGTGGAATTTTTTATTTCGGTGACTTGGTTCATGTTTGGCTCCGGCTAAATTGAAAAAGGCAATGCTTGTATTTAGCCTCACCAACGCTGATAATCACAGTGTCGCTTTTGACATCTTTCAAGCTATTTCAGACAAACATGGATTACACCCTGTTGATCATGCCCGGCGCCTTTGCTTCTAGCGTGGCACTCAGCGTCGATATATTGAGCAGTGCTGCGCTATTGGCAAAAAGTGCAGGCTGTACCGCGCCGCGTTGGCGCGTCTGTAGCACGCTCGAATCTGTCCCACTTAGTAATGGCATGCAGATTAGTGCGCGCCATTTGCCGCAAAAGACAGACCATTCAACCTGGATCATCCCCGGCATGGGTTTGGCCAATGCGCGCGCGATTGCACAGCGCATGCAGCAAGCCGATGCGCAAAGTGCGATTCATGCGCTGCAACGGCATGCGCAGCGCGGCGGCGTGATTGCGGCCTCATGCTCATCGGTATTTCTGTTGCAAGCGGCGGGGCTGCTAGCAGGCAAACGTGTCACCACTTCATGGTGGTTTGCGTCCCTATTACAGCAAATGGAAACGGGTTGCGTGGTCGATGTGAATCGGATTTTGATTTGCGATGGCAATCTCATCACCGCTGGCGCCGCCTTGGCACAGGCAGATTTGATGCTATATCTTTTGCGCAGCCAATTTAGCCCGGCGCTAGCCGATGCCGTCGCGCGCAGCTTGCTAATCGACGGCAAGCAATCGCAAGCGCAATTCATCGCGCCTAGCATGCTCGCGCACGGCAGCGAATTGCTATCGAAATTGGTGACACGCTTTGAACAAGCCCTGCCCAATCCGCCTAGCGTGGCCGAATTAGCAGCGGAGTGTTGCATGTCGGAGCGCACCTTAGCGCGTCACGTGCGCGCGGCGAGTGGATGTAGCACCAACACCCTATTGCAAAACGTGCGATTGAACAAAGCACGTATGCTACTTGCTAGCGGGGACATGTCAGTGGAACAAGTAGCGGCGGCCGTTGGCTATCTCGATAGCAGCGCCCTGCGCCGCCTACTACGCAAAACGACCGGGGCGACGCCTAGCCAATTTCGCGCCGCAGGGATGCGTTAGAAACTCTTTTTAGCGACTTTTTCGTGATTATCATTCACCAACATCAAAGCTGCCGAACTATACAGCTTATGGTATTCGGCAACCATTTCACCATTGATGATCACAGGGTCCGTCGCCACCATTTTTTTCGCTTCTTCAATATCACCGCCCGCCAAGATGAAAATACCGCGCCAACCATCAACACCATCGAGCGGCCCGGCAACGGCGAGTTTCTTTTCGCTAGCAAGGCGTTTGATATTCGCAAAATGCCCTTTGAACATAGCATCACGTTCTGGTCCTTTTGGCATAGTCTTGGGGCCAGTTTTGAGCACCACCATCACATACGACTTCATCCCATAATCATCGGCACCAGCAGATTTCGCTAATTCTGCATCAAACTTGGGCGACACCTCATTGCTCGCTGCGGGAGCGCTGGTTTGGGCTTGAACACATGTGCCGATGAAAAACATCGCCGCACACATCGCTAATTTTGTCAGTTGCATAGCTTGTCTCCTATAGAAATTTCAGGCTACAGCATAGCACCACGATGTGCGCAAGCGGACTTCAAAAAAACAATTGCGCAGACAATTGCACGCCGACATTTCCCGCTGTGCAAAAGCCTGCGCCAACTTTCAGCGATTGCCGATCACCCCAAAAAGTGCTTCATCTTTGATTGCACAAAATCAGTCGATAAAGAATATTCTTGCAGCGCGACGTATTCCGCTTTTGCTTCGTCGCTCGCAGCCTGCATTGCCGTTGGCAGTGGTGCACGCAGTTTCGTGTGCATCACTTCATCTAAATGCGCTTCAATTTTCGACATTTGTGCATCATAAGCTTTGTCATTCGCCAAATTATGCAACTCCAATTTATCGCTTGGCGTGGTCCGTTTATATAATTCACGCTGGCTTAAACCTTTGCGAATATCAACCGCACCTTCCTCTACCGAAGGTTGGGCTTGCAGGCCATTATCCATGCCCCAATGGTTATACACCGCCCCTTTCCATTCTTTATCTATATAGCACCGAATATGATCAGGGCCGGGCACTACCCCAGGGATATTAAAATCATAGGTAAATAACACCTCGTCCCGCGTAGGTTTGCTGCTATTGATAATATTTGGCAGCAAATCAATGCCCGACAAATAGCTATAGCTAGCGGGTTTCACAGCATCAACACCCATTGCCAAACTCATGATGGTCGGAAAAATATCCACCGAACTACCAAAATTTGTCCGTTTTGTGCCAGCTTGATTAGATGGAATAAATTTTTGCGTATAATCAACAACGCAAAATGGCACATTGATCGTCTCTTCATATACACAGCATTGTTTGCCAGACATTCCATGCGAGCCAATTTGATCACCATGATCGGCAGTGAAAATCACAATCGTATTCTCTTTATTTTCCGACCCCAACAAGGCATCTAGCACTTTGCCAATTTCGACATCGACCTTTGCTTGCAGCCACAAATAATAGTCAAGATAAGTAATATATGCTTTCTTACCATGTTCGGTATCAACATCATTTGGCATATTACCCATCAATAATTCATACAAGCGTTTATATTGCGCCTGGCAATCTGGTTTATTTTTCATTAAATCATGAACAGTTTCAAAATTGGCAGGCACTGTCAAACCGGCATAGGTTTCACCCGGCAAATGCGGTTCCATTTGACGGGGATAATACATAATGTCATGTGGATTAACCAAACACACGACTGCCAGAAACGGTTTATCTTGTTTCTGCGCGAGGAATTTCACAGCAGCGTCCGCAATCTTAGAATCGCATTCGCTGCCCTCATTTGCCTCGCCGTGAAATTCCTCTGCTAATGGGAAATGTTCAAAACCATACGCCGCTAAGGCATCTTCGCCCGATGGCGCGGTACTTAAGTGCCATTTTCCAAAATAATTGGTCGAATATCCCAATTCTTTTAAGGCGGTGCCAAATGTTGGAAATGCGGTTTTTAAATCCGGTTGCTTCATTTCCGCATTTCCCACCATCCAAGTTTGCTGCGTATATAAGCCAGTAAAAATAACCGAGCGATTGGGTGTGCAAGGTGCGGCATTAATATAAAAGTTTTCATAGTTCACACCTGCTTTATACAAGCGTGCACGATTTGGCAATATTTTTCCCAAATCAACATGATCCATATGCCGTGGGAAACGTTCTTGATCTGTCAAAATAAAAACAATGTTTGGTTGGGTAGAAGCCATGCCACACTCCTCGCGATATCAGATTTTAAAAAGTAAACCTTACCCTAAAAAAACTTAAAAAATGTATTTAAGCAATTTTTTCAATGAATACAGTATATTTGATGAAGAAGATTATCGCCCTCGGCCAGCGCGATGTTTTTTGACAAGTTCACAACAAATTAAGCAATGACACACTAAAGGAGCCTCAAAAACTGTAGCGAGCGGCGCAGAATTAGGCTGAGAAACCTCGTTTAGTGTAAAGCGAGACTCGCACATCCAAGAAATGCCCACGCAATCGTTTTTTCGAGATGACCTAAACATCACATCTAGGGCAAAGCCAGCATAGATGGTGATTTTAAGTGTTTCAAAGTATCTGTTATTTATTTTTCTTGCACAAGCAATTGCGTAAAAATTTGAATTCACATCTCTAAAAAAGAGACAGGTTTCCAGCAGCACAATAATAATGCTATAGAACAACAAAAATCGAAAAGCCGCCAGCAACTAGCAGCTCACTTTGTTTTCTTGTGCAATCTTTGTTAATTAGCGCACCTCATTTGCCGAAAAAAGCAAATCATTCAACTTGGGGTGACTTCGAAAAACCGTG
>JACPVY010000338.1:2573-7611 GCA_016197345.1 Burkholderiales bacterium | reverse complement strand
GATTGTTTGCCATTGCAAGAACGGCTCAGCAACGGTGTCGCATCGCAACTTCCAGAGCCATCCAAGGCTTGCCAGCGGGCAGCACGAATTTGCAATAGCGGTTTGGAAATGTGGACCCGCTGGCAGTGTAACGAAGCGGTGGAACCGTCGGGAAAGCCAATCGGCGCTTGGCGGATGCCATCGCAAGAATATTGAATATCGAGAATTTTGAGACTACCGACAGCGGGATCGCCGCCGCATAAGCTCGCCGGATCAACCGGCACACGGCAAGTCCGCAAACCGTCGCAAGCAGCGGCTAATTGCCGTGTTGCATCACAACTGGCACCACCACCTGCCACTTCCCAACGTGCGCCATGCACGACCAACTGCGCTGCTGCTAATTGATGGATCAAGATGCCAGCCAGCAGCATAAGAATTCGCTTCATAGTGCCTCCAAATGAGTATGTCGAACGCTGCCAAAAGGCAGCGGTTACGCTGATGCTGTCAGTGTCCGGGAAAATCGCCGCTGGTTTGCAGCAAACGCCTTCGGCACCCGCAAAAGGGGACATGATGCCACAGTTGAAGCGGGCGCTTCGATCTCTGTACACAATCCACACTATCTACAGCGATCTCCGCGCCACCACGCCTGTCGCAAGCAAGGCCGCCAACTTAACGACACGCAGGCGGTGGCAGCATACAAGATTGAGAATTTGCTTTTAAAATTCTTCCCAACCATCATCGGCAGGGGTTGCTTTTGAGGATTTAGTGCTTGATGCTGGCAAGCTACGCGTCACCGCAGGCGCGCTACGCTTGGGCGCACTCGGCCGCGCGGCAGGCCGTGGTGGCGGAGCGCTAGCACGCGTAACGGGGCGACTTGCTACCGTCGCACTGGCATCACGTTCATTCAATTTAAACACCGCAACCACTTGCGCCAGCTTCGCCGATTGCTCTTGCAAGGCTTGCGCTGCGGCAGCCGCTTCTTCCACCAAGGCGGCATTTTGCTGCGTGGTGTTGTCCATTTCAGTGACAGCGATATTGATTTGTTCGATACCCGAGGTTTGCTCTTGGCTGGCGGAGCTGATTTCGCCCATGATATCGGTGACACGTCGCACGCTAGTGACAATCTCATCCATCGTGCTGCCCGCTTCGTGCACCAATTTACCGCCCGCCTCCACCCGCTCGACCGAATCGCCAATCAAGGCTTTGATTTCTTTCGCAGCTGCTGCGGAGCGCTGCGCTAGGCTACGCACTTCACCCGCCACCACCGCAAAACCACGACCTTGCTCGCCAGCGCGCGCCGCCTCGACTGCCGCATTGAGCGCAAGAATATTGGTTTGAAAGGCGATGCCATCGATCACGCCGATGATATCGACGATTTTGCGCGAGGAATCGCTAATCGAATTCATCGTCTCCACCACATGGGCAAACACCGCACCACCCTTGCTCGCTACTTCTGACGCCGAGGCCGCTAGTTGATTCGCTTGACGCGCATTGTCGGCATTTTGTTTGACCGTCGCTGTCAATTCTTCCATTGAAGAAGCGGTTTCTTCGAGCGAACTGGCTTGGTGTTCGGTACGCTGCGATAAATCCAGATTGCCGTGAGCAATTTCGGCCGAGGCGCTCGCTATCGTCTGCGTGCCATGGCGCACCTCATGCACGATATTGACCAAGCTATCATTCATATGCTTCAAACCCGTGAGCAATTTGCCCATTTCATTTTCCGCACCAACTTCTATCGTTTTCGTCAAATCGCCAGCAGCAACACGCTCGGCCAAATGCGCTGCTTGCGCCAACGGTAAGGTAATACCGCGTATCAAAAATGCGCCAAGAGCAACCGACAGCAATACGCCAAAGGTGATCGCGATCAAGCTGGTATTGCGCACCATGGCAAAGCGGCTTTGGGAGTTGTCGTACTCTTGGCGAGCCAGATCAAGCTCCATTTGGATTAATTCGTTGACATCGGTAATTAAAGGGACAAACAAGACTTTCATCGGCCCGCGGATGGTATCCATCGCTTGTTGCGCATAATCATTGCCAAGCGCAGAGACGGCCGGTTTTAAGCCTTCATTGATGAATTTATCGCGATGACTGGTAAAGCGCGCGGCTAGCTCTTTGCCTTTACCATCGAGCTTGCCCTTCGCATAGGCCGTCCACGCTTTATCCCCCTCTTCTTGCAGGCGTTTGATTTCCGCTAAATTGCGGGTGATGGTTTCCGGGTCGGCACCGACCGAATAGCTGGAGGCGAGTTGAATATTGAGAAGGGAACGGACAATATTGTCCAGTTGACCAATGGCGACGGTTCTATCGTCATATACCGATTTAACAGCATCGTTCGCACTGTTTTGACCATATAGCCCTCAGCCACCAAGGGCAAGGAGCAGCATGATATCACCGCGCTGCAATTCAAACTATTTTTTCTAAGCAATAATAAGCATCTTAAGCAATGGCGTAATGGCAAGACGAAGCGCAACAACAAAATCTTGCATTAAAATTACTTTTTTGCTATTTCTGCATTTTTTGAAGGCTTTCTCATTTTCACAGTATTATTTTGTGACACTTACTGTACTGGTGGCAGCGCATGATGCGACAGATCTGTTTTCCTTGCGTTAATTCACGCCACTACCGCCGCCACATGCTAGGCTTCAGCTTATTCACGGCATTGCACCACCTACAGACCATTTCTTGGCACGACGATGAACTCTTTTTACAGCAGATTGGCGATGCAGGTTCCGTGTTTAGCAATAGTACGCGGAGTAGGTAGCAAGCGTCTGTCCCTGCTGCAGGTGCTCAGTTGTTTCTTGCTGCATACAGTAGCATCAAATTGCTGTAGCGCTGATATTTACTTCTCAATTGGCAGCGACGGCAGCAACCGCTATGCGACAAGTGCACTCGATGCGAGCTATCAATTATTGCAACAAGGTGACACACTTGAAAGCACTCATAACGTACTACCGCCACCCGCACCGCTGGCGGCACGACTGAGCTTCTTACAACGCTGGCTGCCACACTTACGCCAGCTATCGCAGCAGCATCAAGTAGACTTGGCGTTGATACTCGCCATCATCGAAGTGGAATCACGCTATAACCCACAGGCTGTGTCCCCCAAAGGGGCGGCTGGATTAATGCAATTAATGCCTAGCGTCGCGCAACGCTATGGCGCACCGAATCCGCACGAAATTGCGCGGCATCTGCAAGCTGGCGTGATGTATTTACGGGATTTACAAAAATTACATCCTGACAACCTTGCCTTGGTACTCGCTGCGTATAATGCCGGGCAAAGCGCCATTCTCAAACATGGCCAACGTATTCCGCCGTTTAAGGAAACTATGCTCTACGTGCCGCAAGTATTGGCCCAGCGACAGTTGTTGCGCAGTATCGCGCTTGACACCCGCGCCCCGCTGGCCGCAGAAGTGGTAACACCGTGATCGCACCTAGATGATGTCTGTTGCCCTAACCAACCACTGAGGATAATCGTGGAATTTCTTGTTCTGTTAGGCATTGCCTATTTACTATTGCCGATCATTGCGATCATCTTGGTCGTGCGCGCCTGCAAGCGCTATCGGCCGAAAGTGCCACGCTTGCGACGCCAAGCGCGATTATGGCCACCGCCACTGCCGAGAGCGAGACCTTGGCTATGCCTAGCTCGGCAGCCGCCAGCACACCAGATATGCCGGCTGCCTCAGCGACTACAGTGACTACAGTGAATACAGTGGATCCAGTTAAGCCAGCGCAGGCCAGCAGCACAGCGAGCGCGCCAGACTGGGAACACGATTTGCAATTAGTGACGGCTGAGGTCGCTAGCGCTGAAGCACCAGCCGCTACCGCGTTGACACCAAGCGCAACTGACGCCCTCGCCTTGGATGCAGCGTTGAGCGTACCACTCCCCACCTTGGCACCAACAGCAGCCACCACCGTTGCCGCCGTTGAACTCAACGCCCCAGCAAAAGCAGCCAGCAATGCCGCTAGCGATACGCTACAAGTGCCACTCACCACTACCGCCGCCACCAACGCCACCAGTGCCAAAAACGAGCGTGCCACAGTGGAGGCCGTCCAGCCTAGCGCGAGTGCGGCAAATACGGCAAATGCCACGAACGCAGCGAAAGCAGCGCCAGCAAACAAAACCGCTACGCCCAAACCAACTCCAGCGAAAAACACACAAGCAACAGGCCCGAATCTGGGCGACAAAATCCGCCAATGGCTATTCGGTGGCAATTTGGTCGCCAAAATGGGCTTGCTCATCTTATTTTTCGGTGTCGCATTTTTGCTGAAATATGCATCTGAACGGGTGACGGTGCCGATTGAAATCCGCCTGTCCCTGATTACCTTGGCCGATATCGCTTTCTTTGGTTGGGCATGGCGTATCCGTCTGTCCCGCCCCGGGATTAGTTTGCCAGTACAAGGTGCGTCCCTCGCGATCATGATGCTAGTCACCTTTGGCGCAATGCGGATGTACCACCTGATTCCCCCCGGCCTCGCCTTTTTCCTGCTGTTTGCCTTAACCGCCTTCACTTGTTTATTAGCAGTGATGCAAAACGCGCTATGGCTAGCGCTATTCGGCATCACTGGTGGCTTTATCGCCCCGATTGCCACTTCCACTGGTCACGGCAGCCATATCGGTTTGTTTTCATATTATTTGTTACTCAATGCCGGGGTATTGGCAATTGCTTTAAAACGCGCATGGCGCCCGCTGAATTTAGTCGGCCTCGGTTTTACGTTTGTGATTAGCACGACTTGGGGTCTGTTGCGCTATGAGCCACAGTTTTATGCTTCGACCCAAGGCTTTTTAATTGCGTTTTTCTTGCTGTATGTCGCCATTGGCTTACTTTACGCACAACGCCAACCACCCAAATTGCGCGGCGTGGTCGATGGCACGCTTACCTTTGGCACACCGATGATGGCGTTTGGCCTGCAATATGGCTTAGTCAAAGACATGCATTTTGGTCTCGCTTATTCGGCCTTAGCACTCGCGCTGTTTTATGGCGGTCTCGCCAGCACGCTATGGCGCGGCGCACGACAAAAAGCGCAGCCTGAATACCGTTTGCTGGTCGAAGCCTTGCTC
>JACPVY010000338.1:0-2542 GCA_016197345.1 Burkholderiales bacterium | reverse complement strand
TCGATGGCCGCTGGACATCCGCCGCTTGGGCGCTCGAAGGTGCAGGCATCGTCTGGCTCGGTTTGCGCCAACAACGCCCACTGACATGGGGCTTTGGTTTGTTCGTGCAATTTGGCGCGTGGTTGTCTTTCATCTTGAATGTGAGCGAACTCAATCACGCTACCGCCGCAGCGCAAAACATTTGGCTAGGCTTTTTGATTTTGGCTGCCGCCAGCTTCTTAATGGCCTGCAATTTCCGTCAAGGGCGGGACGAACGCAAATCCTTCCCGGTGTTAGCGGTGTTTCTGCTCGCGCTTGCCACCATTTGGTTGGTCGCTGGGGCATGGGTCGAGATTTTCATCCGTTTAGATGGCATTACCGCTACCAATTTACTGGTCGCTAGTGGCTTGCTAGTCTTTGCCCTATTAGCATTGATCGCCCACAAAATGGCCTGGTTTGCCGCCCGCGCGATCGCCGTCGTTTTGTTGATCATCACCGGTCTGGCGATGCTATTGCACGTTTTACTTGAAAACGGTATCAGCTTCGACCCCAAACCCTTGTTCGCTGGCCCCTTCCTAGCAGCGACGATGTTGGCAGCCGGGGCTTTTTTCAGCAGCTTTGTACTACAGCGCTATCGCCTAAACGATAGCCCAACACCAGACAAGCCCGCTTCTACCATCTGGTCGAACTTCATGCTGATATTTGCCAGCCTGTATTGGTTTGGCATCAGCTTGTATCGCCTTGCAGTCGATTTGGCACCACATTTTTCAGCACAAGACCTGCCGACCCAAGCCAGCCAATGGTTGTACGGCCTCGCCCTCGTCTTGACCGCGATGAGCGCTTTGTTCGCCAGTAAAAAATGGCAATGGCCTAGCGTACGCTGGTTAGCCATGCCTGCGTGGGGCATGTTTGCCCTGACTTGCTTGATGCTAGTAGAAGAGATGAATTGGGAACACATGCATATCGGCGCCCATGAATGGCTAGCGTTTGCGGTGTTGTGGGGCGGTAGCGAAATCTTGATGCAGCTATGGCAACGCCAAGTCGGCACCCTCCATCCATTCGCGCTACGTGGCTTACACTTCTTGCGCCTAGGCACACCTTGGCTCTTGATCTGGCCGCTAGGGCATGATTGGGTGGTGCGCTTGATGGGTGACAATGCCGCGCAAGAGGAATTACTGGCAGCGGCAGGTTGGTTCACGTCTGGCAGTTGGGCGCGCTATCTGCCAGCGTGGGCGATGATGGCGATGCTAGGCGGCATTCTCAATCGCGCAGCGCAAGGTGAGAAGGCGACATGGCCAGTACGCCCACTACAGCAATGGCATTTAGCACTGCCCTTGCCACTCGCCATCGTGTGGACGCTATGGTTGGTGATTTATTGGAATTTGACGCAAAACGGTGCGATGGCTCCGCTGCCTTACCTGCCGCTGCTTAATCCACTCGATTTATCGACTGGCTTTGCGTTTTTGCTTTTGCTCGCCTTCGCCCGCGTCGCGCCCGGCCGCTTGCACGACACGCTGCACAGCAATGTTAGCCGTACCTTGTTTGGCTGCATCGTCTATCTCTGGCTCAACTTGGTCTTGCTACGCTCGCTCGCCCAATATTGCGGTATAGCCTATCAATTTGATGCGATGTTTGATTCGCGTTTGGTGCAAGTGGTGTTGGCGTTGGTGTGGAGCGTCAGCGCACTACTCTTCATGCGCCGCGCCGTCACCACCCGCGCCCGCAGCCTGTGGATGTTTGGTGCGGCCTTATTAGCCTTGGTCGTCTTCAAATTATTTATGGTCGATTTATCGCAAAGCGGCAGCATTGAACGGATTGTTTCTTTCGTTGGCGTTGGCTTATTAATGGTCGCCATCGGCTATCTTGCGCCTTTCCCGACCAGCACCAAAAACGCCAAGGAAGACGCCAGCGGTTTACCCGCGACCGAAGCTGAAGCTGATGCGGAAACCGCAGCAGAATCAAGCACCACACCAGCGCAATCTTAATGACTTTATACGAGCTAACCATGACCTCCACGACTTTTGCGCGCCAGCCATTGCAACGCGCCCTGTTATTTTGCTGCGGCTTAGGGCTGGCTTGCGCGAGCTTAGTTGCCAAGGCAGAAAAGCCTGTTTCCGACACGCCACAAGACTATAGCCATAGCATGTTGCTCGATTTGGGTGGTAAAAGCGGCGTCATGGCAGTGCGTTTGCCGCAAGGCTTGTACTTGCATGCGCGCTCGGCGGATTTGGCCGATCTGCGATTATTTGATAGCGAAGGGAAAAAAGTCGCCTTTGCCTTGCATCAACCAACGCTGACAGACAAAACCGAGACCTTTGCCCTCAATAGTAAGATTTTCCCTTTGCATAGCGCCAGCGATGCCACCAGCAATAGCGTGGGCGCCGAATTCGAACTAGACGTCACACGCAATGCGCAAGGGGTGCTGACGGCAGCCAAAATTCGCAGCAAAGGCAGTAATGCTAGCGCCGCGAACAGCTTAAAGGCCTTGTTGCTCGATTTTGGTTTGCAAAACAAAACCGAATTACCGCTGATAGACCATTTGCAAGTTCAATTGCCTGCGGGC
>JACPVY010000318.1 GCA_016197345.1 Burkholderiales bacterium | reverse complement strand
GTCCCTAATATTGGATGATGTTGCTAATTCTTGTGCTTATTTTGCGCCAGCCATAAACCACGCCGCAATTTCTTGCCGTTCGGCATCGGTCATTTGCGTCATATTCGCCAGTGGCATCGCGCGCAATTCCACCGCTTGCTTATACACTCGGGCAGCGTGCTGTTGAATGTTCGCTGCGCTATCGAGTTTGACACCCGCAGGTGCAGCGGTAAATCCCGCTTGAGTCGGGTGCTCGGCATGGCAGGCGACGCAACGTGCTTGCATAATTTGCTGCACGCGGGACAGGTCTGGTGCTTTGCTGCTGTTGGCAACTGGCGCGTTCGGCGCTAAGTAAATCGCGAGCGCCAGTAAGATTGCGCAGCCAGCAAGCGGATAGCCCCACGCGGTGCGTCCCTTATGCCGTAAATTGAAAAAGTGACGGATCAACACCCCAGCGGCCATGATGGCGGCTAACACCAGCCAGCTATAGCGATGGTTATACGTCATGCCAAAATGATTGCTGATCATGATGAATAAGATTGGCAAGGTGAAATAATTATTGTGGACGCTACGCTGTTTGCCGCGTATGCCGTGAATCGGGTCGGGCTTTTGCCCAGCACGCATGGCTTCCACCAATTTGCGTTGGCCGGGAATGATCAGCATCAAGACATTACCGACCATAATCGTGCCGATAATCGCGCCGACATGGATGTAAGCCGCCCGTCCACTAAAGACCTGGGACAGACCAAACGCTGCACCCACCAAAAGCAAATACACGACGACGCCAAAGGCGAGTTCGTTCTGTCCCAATTTTGAGCGGCACAGCAAATCGTACACCGTCCAACCAGCCAGCAAGCTGCCAAGACCGATGCCGATGGCGGCTACGCTAGAAATATCCGCAACCGATTTGTCGATGATCATCGCTTGTGCATTGAAGTAATACACCACCGTTAGCAGCGCGAAGCCAGAAAGCCAGGTCGAATAGGCTTCCCATTTAAACCAATGGAGTTCAGGCGGCAGTTCGCTCGGCGCGACCAGATATTTTTGTGGATTGTAAAAACCGCCGCCATGCACCGCCCATAAATGGCCAGAAACGCCTTTTTTTGCCAGATCAGAATCTTTTTCGGGCGGGCGGATCGAGTTATCGAGCCAGACGAAGTAAAACGATGCGCCTATCCAAGCGATGCCGGTGATCATATGCAACCAGCGTAGCAAGAGATTGAACCAATCCAGCGCGTAAGAAAGTAAGTAGGGTGGAACGAGTGCCGAAGCGTTGATATCCATGAATTCCTCATCAAGGGTCAAACTCGTCTGCCACTGCGGGCGCTCCAGACGACAACAGCAGTGGAACTTGCTTGCTCGGGCAAACAGCCTAAGCATTGCGAAAGAACTCATACTGTCAAGAATGGCCGCGCACTGTCAAGGAGGAAAGACTGCGCCGCTGCGACCAGTTGCCACTTAATTTACAAGAGAAAATGGCAAAAGCGGCGACAATATCGCGATATTGTCCGGTTTGCATGGAAATTGCAGTATATTTGGCATAATTTCGCCAATATGAAAATCTATGTCTAGCTTGCCTGATCACCTCGATATCCACTTAATTCGCATCTTGTACCTGTTGCTATGCGAAAAAAACGTCTCGCGCGTTGCACTCAAACTCAATCAACCGCAGCCCTCGATTTCCGCTTCGCTGCGTAAATTGCGCGAATTGACGGGTGACCCACTGCTAGTGCGTGGCGCGCGCGGCATGGTGCCAACCCAACACGGACAAAGCTTACTCGAACCGGCCAAGCGCATTTTGGAAGAAACCGAACGTCTATTCGTCAAAAAAATGCCTTTCGTGCCCGCTGAAGAGGCGCGCACCTTCAAAATCGCCGCCCCAGATTACCTCGATTGCCAATTTTTACCGAATATTGTTGCCGCCGTACGTCGTGAATCGCCGCGTAGTCGCCTCGAAATTCATACGCTAGGGCCAGAAGTCGATTATGTGCGCCTATTGTCCGATGGCAATCTCGATTTGGTGATTGCGAATTGGGAAGAATTGCCTCCGCATTTGCATATGTCGAAGTTATTTGAAGACCAAGTCGTTTGCGCAATGCGTGCCGATAGCCCGTTCGCCCGCCGCACTGGCTTTGACGAGATGACGGAAGAAGATTATTTGCGCTTACCGCATGTCGCGCCGACCCAGATGTTGCCGGGCTTTCAAGGCGTAATCGAAGCCTATCTTGACGGGCGGCAATTGCGCCGCAATGTGATGGTGGAATCGGCGTATTTTGGCCTGATACCGTATATGTTGACGCAAACCGATTTGGTACTGACCACGGGCAGCCAATTTTTGCGTTTTTATGAAAAATTCTTGCCGATCAAAACCTTTAAAGTGCCGATTCCTTTCCCGACCATGAATTTCTTTCAGCTTTGGCATGAACGGGTGCATCAAGCGCCAGAGCACAAATGGTTGCGTGATCAAGTCAGTAGTGCGGCGAAGGCATTGATCTAAACTGGCGGGGGTGCGTTTTTTGCGGCGTTCGTAAAACGCCAATTTATATAGTTCGTAGGGTGGGCAACTTGTTGCCCATGGATTTGACGCGTCGTAAAAAACACCTCATTTTGGTGTGTCCGTATGTTGAATACTTCGAATTGCGCAGCACTGTGCAAAGAACGAGATTGACAAACGTGGGCAAACAAGTTGCCCCTAAAGCGACGGGTTGCATGCAACCCGCCCTACAAATTTATATAGCTGACGTAGCAAAGCGGGTATCTGTCCCTGCATATGGTGGCAAACAAGGTGCTCGTTATGATGGGCGCAGCCCGCGCTAGCTGATGCAGCTTGACGCATCTTGATGAGCATGCGGGTCTTATTTCTTGACAGTGACAGGAACCGCCATGCCTAGCAGTGCCACTCTTTCGAACACTCCCAGCGCTTCCAGCGCCTCTCTCCCTAGCGCCTGTGCGCGCAAACTCGCCCAACTCAATGCCGCTAGTAGTGCGGAGTTTATCGCGCAATTGAGCACGATTTACGAGCATTCGCCGTGGGTGGCGGAGAAAGTCGTCTCGCTGCGTCCGTTTGATAGCCTCGTCAGTCTGAAATATGCGATGCAACGCGCGGTGATGTTGGCGGGTAGTGAAGCACAACTGGCCTTGATCCGCGCCCACCCGGAGCTTGCTGGCAAAGCGGCGATGGCCGGCGAATTAGGTGCGGAATCGACGGGCGAACAAGCGCTGGTTGGCCTCAATCTCTGTAGCGCGGAAGAATTTGCGACCCTGCATCGCCTTAATCATGATTACAACGCCAAATTTGGCTTTCCCTTCATCCTCGCCGTCAAAGGCGACCATGGCCGTGGCTTAACGCGGCAAGAAATCATCGCTAGTTTTGAGCGTCGCTTGCAATTGCAGCCCGATGTTGAAATGCTCGAATGCTTGCGTCAGATTGGGCGGATCGCTGAAATGCGCTTGAATGCCTTGTTTGAAAACCAATATGAATTCGGCTTGTGGATCATGGATAGGGCCGAGGAGTTGGCCCGCTATAGCGATGACGAAGGCATGCTCACTTGTGCTTGGCTAACCCCAGCTCATCGCACCTGCGCAGCGCTGCTGAAGACTTGGATGCAAGAAGCTGGCATGGAAGTGACGATCGATGCGGTCGGCAATGTGGTAGGGCGCTATCGCGGTGCGGCTGCCGGAGCGAAGACCTTGATCACAGGTTCCCATTTCGACACCGTCAGAAATGGCGGGAAATACGATGGCAGACTCGGTGTGTTGTTGCCGATTGCGGTGCTACAGGCGCTGCACGCGCGTGGCGAACGCCTACCGTTTGATGTCGAGGTGGTCGCTTTTGCCGACGAGGAAGGTGTGCGCTACCAATCGACTTTTCTTGGTAGCAAAGCCTTGATCGGTGAGTTTGACCTGTCCCTATTGGAAAAAACTGATGGGCAAGGCATCAGCATGCGTCAAGCTTTGCAGGATGCAGGCTTAGATGCAGCGGCGATTCCCGCCATCGCGCGCAAGGCGGATCAGGTGCTGGGTTTTGTCGAAGTGCATATTGAACAAGGGCCAGTGCTATTGCAGCAAGATTTAGCGGTCGGTGTGGTGACGGCAATTGCCGGTTGTAGCCGCTATCTATTGCATCTGGAGGGACAGGCTGGGCATGCTGGCACGACACCGATGGCAATGCGGCGTGATGCGGCCTGCGCGGCGGCTGAGATTATCTTGATGATAGAAGCGCGGTGCCAGCAAGCTGGTTTAGTCGGTACGGTGGGGCAATTGCAGGTGCCGGGCGGCTCGGTCAACGTGATTCCAGGCGGCTGCACCTTATCGCTTGATATTCGCTCTGGCGACGATGCGCTACGCCGCCATGCGGTGGAGGAAATTTTTGAAGCAGTGCGCACGATTTGCGCGCGGCGACGCATCCATTTCCATCATCAGCCATTGTTAGAGCAAGCTGCGGCAAGTTGTGCGCCGTCATTGATGCGCGGTTTTGAACAAGCCATTGCGCGCCTCGCCTTGCCGGTGTTGCAACTTCCTTCCGGTGTGGGACACGATGCGATGTGCGTCGCCAAGTTGACCGATATTGCGATGTTATTCGTGCGCTGTGGCAATGGTGGCATCAGCCACAATCCGCTAGAGAGCTTAAACGCAGACGACGCAGAAATCGCGGCGCAGGTCTTTTTGGATTTTTTACGTCATTTTGAATTCAACAAAGACGAAAGTGTATGAAACAACGCGTCGCGTTCTTGACAGCTTAGGGCGGCGCGTGATTTACTCGCAGTCCTCGCATGCTGCGCCGCGCAAAATTCTTTATGGATTTGGCGGTAGCGTGAGCGAGTGTGTTGCAACATCGGCTTAGGTGGCGCAATGCATTTTTTTACATTCAAAAGGAATTCTCATCATGGGTCAAATCAAAGGCCAAGTGAAATGGTTTAACGAAACCAAAGGTTTCGGCTTCATCACCCCAGCAGACGGCAGCAAAGACGTATTCGTGCATTTCTCGGCAATCCAAGGTAACGGTTTCAAAACCTTGGCTGAAGGCCAAAACGTGCAATTTGAATTGCAAGATGGCGCTAAAGGCCCATCGGCGATCAACGTCAACGCGATCTAATCGCTGATTTTGCGCTGCATTTGGCACGGCATCGTGCCAAAAAATGCATAAAAAAACGCCCAAGCATTTGCTCTTTGGGCGTTTTTTTTCGCCTGTTTTTTTTAATTGAGTTGTTTCTCCAGCGCACTGGCGACGGCGGCATCAAAGCCTGTTTTGGTCACCTTGCCTTTGCGCACTTGTTCGGCGAGATAGCTTTCGCGCTGTTTTGATAATTCAACAATGCGGCTGCGTAATTGCTTACGTTCTTGCAGACTTTTGTCTAACTTTGCTTGCCGCTCTGCCGCTGGTAGGGCTTTCAATTCATCGGGCAAGTCACTTTCAGCGATTTTGTCGAGTTTGATCGTTCCCGCTTCCATTTGCTGAACTAAGTCAGATTCGTCATAGGCATTTTTATTCAATGCCTTGTTGACGGCACGCTCAGCCGCTGGGGCGGCAGCGCTAACACCATGGCTGAGGCTAGACGCGACTTTCTTTTCCATGGCCGCTTGCTTGGCTTGTTTTGCGGTGCGGAGTTCTGCCTTG
>JACPVY010000317.1 GCA_016197345.1 Burkholderiales bacterium | reverse complement strand
TAAATTACTTATCTTATCTTATCTTATCTTATCTTATCTTATCTTATCTTATCTTATCTTATCGGCGTGCCGCGCTATTGGGCTATGTGTATAGCCCATTTCGTAGCGCCGATATGATGAATAGCGTGTTGGAAAATAATTATCCAGATGTGGCACTTGAAGTTTTTGACGGCAAAAATACAAGTGGCGCACACCGCATGTTTGCTAGCCATAGCCAATTTCAGACAGATAACGCCAGTATGCAAGTACAACGGCAAATTGAATTTTGTGGCCGGACATGGACATTACGCTTTGCGACTCTGCCGACATTTGAGGTTGCCGTCGATGCTCGTCATAGCGCCTCGGTCTTGGTGGTCGGCATCGTGCTCACGCTATTGATTACGTTAATCGTCACTAATTTAGCCAGCACCCGTAATCGTGCATTTGGCATGGCAAAAAGCATGAATCGGCAATTGACGCGTAGCGAATCGCAATTGCGTACCGTGTTGGATTCTGCGGCCGATGGCATTTTGAGCGTCAATCCGCGCGGCCTAGTGCAATCGGCAAATCAAGCGGCAGAACATACCTTTGGCACGCCACCGGGCATGTTAGAGGGCAAACCACTGGAATACAGCATTGCCGGTTTAAATCAAGCCCGCCTAGTGGAAGTGCTGGGCGCTCATGGCAGCGAAAGCAGCACGTTGCATAAAGCCCGCTTTGAAGCGATTGGCTTGCGCGCAAGCGGAGAGCAATTTCCATTGGCGGTATCGCTCAGCGAATTTTGGCTTGATGGTGAAATCCATTTTTCTTTGATGGTGCGGGATATTAGCGATGAAAAAATGGCCGAAGCTATATTGCAACTGCGGTTGCAAGCCATTGAAGCGGCAAATAATGGCATCATCATCTCGGACATGAGTTTGCCGGGACAGCCGATTATCTACGCTAATCCCGCCTTTACCCGCATTACGGGATATCGCGAAGATGAAGTGGTTGGACAAAACTGTAAATTCTTGCAAGGTGATGAAGCACAACAGCCGGAAATCGCCAAGTTAGCGGCCGCGATACACGCTGGTGAAGCCTGCCAAGTGCTGTTACGCAACTACAAAAAAGATGGCGCGCTATTTTGGAATGACTTAGCGATTGCGCCAGTCCGTAATTCCCAAGGAAAAGTGACACACTATGTCGGTAGCCAAACCGATATCACTGACCGCGTGCGCGCGGAAGAGAATTTGTTGATCCGCACCAAGCGCCTCGATGCCATTTTCACCTTAAGTCCAGATGGTCTGGTAGCGTTTGATGCGCATGGCATGCTGACCAATGTCAATCCGGCATTTTTGCGGATGACAGGTTTAGAGTTTGCACAATTACAAGGTTGTAGCGAGCAACAATTTGATCATTATATGAGCGCGTTGTGCGACCCTGCACAAGCCTATCCTAGTTTGCTTGAGGCTTGCCAACGCGCCGCAAGTAGTCCACCACTCGCTAAACAAATGCTATACCTGACGACACCAGCCAAATGCATTTTATTGCGATCATTAAGAGTAGATGAAGCTGGCTCGCAAGAAAAGGTCATCTATTTTCGTGACATCACCCACGAATTTGAAGTTGATCGCATTAAGAGCGAATTTTTATCGACGGCAGCGCATGAATTGCGCACGCCAATGGCGAGTATCTATGGTTTTTCGGAACTGCTCTTGCGTCGTAAATATGACGAGGGGACACAACGGGAATTGTTTGGCACCATCAATCGGCAAGCGGGTATTTTGATTAACTTGATAAATGAATTGCTAGATCTGGCACGAATCGAAGCGCGTGCTGGCAAAGATTTCAAATACAAAACACAAAGCCTGGCGCCTGTGATTGCTAGCGCCGTGAATGCGTTATTGGTCAACCATGACACACGACAAGTGCAACTCGACATCCCAGATGATTTGCCAGCAGTCCATATCGATGCCGAAAAATTCTCCTTAGCGTTGACCAATGTGTTGGCCAACGCCTATAAATACTCGCCTGCTGGCGGTGACATCAAGCTCAAGGTGGTGTCGCGTCATCAAGATGGTATGTGTCAGCTAGGTGTGAGTGTCAGTGATCATGGCATCGGCCTTTCCCCCGAACACTTAGCACGCTTATTTGAGCGCTTCTTCCGTGCGGACCCATCGGGAAATATTCCGGGGACAGGTCTTGGTATGTGCTTGGTGAAGGAAATTATTGAGTTACACAACGGAAGTGTGCAAGTGGAAAGTGAAGTGGGACAAGGGACAACCGTCGTGTTATGGCTCCCCGCAGCAGTACAGGCTATGCCGCTTGCAGCCTAGGTCACCACTACTCGCATCACTTCACTTTAATGCTGAAAATTTGTGGTTTGGCCGGATTGACGCCGATCACATAGCGCGCATTATTGGCTTGTGCTGGCAAACTGAGCAAGCCAATTTTGCCGCGCCAGCGTATTGTCGGCGGGGCTTTGCTATTGGCGGCATGGTCAATCAATAAGATTTTACCGTTATAGCGTTCGGCCAATTTCAAAAATTTTTGCTGCAAATCAGCAAAACCATCGCGCTGGCGCTCGCTACCCGCGCTACGCAAGGCGCCGCTACGGGCATAGCCTTCTTCCATCAAATTACCATCGGAAATCAAGACCAGCGCGCTGTGCTTATTCAAATTCGCAAAAGCAAAGAGTTTTTTCAGCCAATCACGATTGGCCACTTGGCGATCTTCAAACTCGCTATTTCTACCTGCTTCAATCCGATAGCGATTATTATTCGCGGGCAGATTGATGGTGGCAAATAAGACGCCATTGATTTGCCAGCGTGCGTTTTCAGGGAAATTGCGAAATTTGGGATTGATCGATTGCCGAGCTACTTCAAGCTTGCTATTGCCCAAGGAAAATTCATCGGCAAAAAATAGCTCACGCAAGCGCGCTAGGCGTTCAATCGCGTTGCTAGATCCGTCCCCTTTTTGGCATTCGCTCCAGTCTTGGGCGGCAACGCTTAACACGATGCCATTTTCCATTTCATCCAAAAAGCTTTTGCGTTGCTGAAACAGCGAATCGCTACACGGCTCGCCATTCGCCTTCAGACCATTGACGACCACAAATGCTAGTTTTTCTTCGTCCAAGCTTTGTAGCTGCTGCTGCCATTGCGCTTGCAGTTGTACTGGCGACACCACTCCCTCACTCGCTTGCGCGCTGCTAGAAGGAAAGGGCAGTAGCGCAAACGAATACGCTTTGGCTTGCGGCGCTAGGGCATGCGGCGTGTGGCGCTTGGCTGGTGCGGCATCACTTCCTGACGCCGCAAGCATGCCAAGGATGGCAACCGCAGCAAGCCAAGACTGGGCGAGCCTCATTTAGCCGCCAACTCTTGCAATTGGTACAGTGCATCGTGCGCCTGGCGCGGTGTCATCGCATCGGCATCAAATTTCTTCAAGGCTTGCGCTAATTCTTGTAGCGGTTGCAACTCAGCTAATTGTTGTTTCAGTTGCGCTACTTCTTGCTCTAACGCCTCGCTCGCATCGTAGCCATTGCCACTGGTCGCAAATAAATCCAGTTGCGGAGTCGCGTGAATCGCATGCGACTCCAATTGCGCTAAATGCTTACGGGCCGCGCGGATCACGCTTGCCGGTACGCCAGCTAATTGCGCGACTTGCAAACCATAGCTTTGCGATGCTGGGCCGGCTTGCACCGCGTGCAAAAAGACGATGCTATCTTGATGCTCTAAGGCCGATAAATGTACGTTGGCGGCAGTCGCATGATTTTCCGGCAATTGCGTCAGTTCGAAATAATGCGTCGCAAATAACGTGAAGCTGCGACTAGTGTCGATCAAATGCTTGGCAATTGCATATGCCAGCGCCAAGCCATCAAAGGTCGAGGTGCCACGCCCTACTTCATCCATCAACACCAGCGAATGGCTAGTCGCCGCATGCAAAATCGCCGCCGATTCTGTCATTTCCACCATAAAGGTCGAACGCCCACCAGCCAAATCGTCGGCCGCACCGATACGCGTAAAAATGCGATCAATCGGCCCGATCACAGCGCGGCTAGCGGGGACATAGCTGCCGACATAAGCGAGTAGCGTAATCAAGGCCACTTGTCGCATATACGTCGATTTACCACCCATATTCGGGCCAGTAATCAACAGCAATTTGCGTTCTTGATTGAGTTCGCAATCATTCGCTATAAAGCGTTCGATTTGGTTTTCCACCACAGGGTGGCGGCCTTGCTCGATATGTAGCGCCGCTTCGTTTTGCAAAATCGGCGCATGCCAATTATTGCGCTCAGCATGTTCGGCTAGCGCCACTAGCGTGTCTAGCGTCGCTAAGCCTAGCGCGACTTGTTGCAAGTGGGCGATGAAGGGCGCCAGATCCGCTAGCAATTGCTCGTACAGCATTTTTTCGCGCGCTAAAGCGCGGTCTTGCGCCGACAATGCTTTGTCTTCAAACGCTTTTAATTCTGGCGTGATATAGCGTTCACAATTTTTCAGCGTTTGGCGCCGACGATAATCGTCCGGCACCTTATTCGCTTGGCCATTCGTCACTTCGATATAAAAGCCATGCACCTTGTTATATTCGACGCGCAAATTGCCGATACCCGTGCGTGCTCTTTCGCGCACTTCTAAATCGAGCAAGAATTGCCCCGCCGTTTCAGAGAGCGAATGCAATTCATCGAGTTCCGCATCGAATCCACGCGCAATCACGCCGCCATCGCGCACCATGGTCGCAGGTTCTTCCATAATCGCGCGCTGCAAGAGCTGCTGGCAAGCGGGGGGCGGTTCGATTTGATTCAAGATAGACGCTAGCAACGCTGGTGCACCCATCGCACTGTTATCCACCATCGCAATCCGCTCTGCCAGCATATAGCGCAGGCCGGGGATTTGCGCCAAGCCATCGCGCAAGCTAGACAAATCGCGTGGGCGGGCCGTCAGCAAAGCGATGCGGGTGGTAATGCGTTCGATATCGGGGATTTGTTTGAGCGTGCGGGCGAGGTCATCACACACATTTGCCGCCAGCAAGCCCTCAATCGCAGCATGGCGCGCTTGCGCCACTTCCTGCGCGCGCTGGGCGTGATGCAACCAGTGGCGTAGCATGCGCGAACCCATCGCCGTGCGGCAATGATCGAGTAGCGAGAACAGGGTAGGGGATTCTTGCCCGCGCAACGTTTCGGTGATTTCCAAATTGCGGCGGGTGGCGGCATCCAGACCGATGAATTCGTTTTCGTTTTCGGTGGTCAGGGTTTTGATGTGTTGCAAATCCTTGCCTTGGGTCGCTTGCGCATAGCGCAGAAGCGCACCAGCGGCACCAAGCGCGGCGGTGCAGGTATCGGCGGCAAAAGCGGAAAGGCTAGCGACGCCAAGTTGATCGCGTAGCGCTTTGCTGCCTTGTTCTTGATCAAAATGCCAGCTCGGCACCCGGCTCATTTTTTCTGGTGCGGCGGCTTCGAGTAATTCTAGCGCGCGGTCAGAAATCAAAATTTCAGCGGGGGCGATGCGTTCTAATTCTTGTTGAATGCGTGGCAGCACGGCTTTGCTATCGACCATCACCTCCAGCAAACGCAACGAGCCGCTGGCCATCGCTAGCCACGCAAAACCGAGCACGCATTGTTTGCGTTGTTGCTCTACACATAGCGCGAGCAGCGGGCGTTCCGATTTTTCCGGCAGCAAATCCGTATCCGAGAGCGTGCCGGGGGTGATGACGCGCTGCACTTTGCGCTCAACCGGGCCTTTGCTGGTAGCGGGATCACCAATTTGCTCGCAAATCGCGGCCGATTCACCGATTTTCACCAATTTGGCCAGATAGCCTTCTAGCGAATGAAATGGCACGCCCGCCATTCTGATTGGCTGCCCGTTCGATGTGCCGCGCTGGGTTAGCGTAATGCCCAGCAAGCGCGAGGCTTTTTCGGCGTCATCAAAGAAGATTTCATAAAAATCGCCCATCCGATAAAACAGCAGTGTATTGGGATGCTCTAGCTTCATGCGTAGATACTGCTGCATC
>JACPVY010000316.1 GCA_016197345.1 Burkholderiales bacterium | reverse complement strand
TCGCGCTCGGCACCATCGAAGGTGAAAAATGCCTTCATCTCGAAGTCGCTGATATCGCGGGGAAGCTCACGCATCCCCAAAAACGTTGTGTGCCAGCCCTGCATCGTGAACCCCATTAGTGGGCGGTCACGATACCCGTTTGCAAAATGAACAGGAAAGTCAATGAAATCAACGATCTACCCAGACCACCCCCGCGCCAGTGCTAGCTTTGCGTACCGTCACTTATTGCACTGAAAACGAGGGGACCCCGTCATGCCACCTTTGGCACCGGTTCTGCTGCAGCGCCTGGCAGGATTTGCCAGGATCCCCGTTCGCCAGCTTGAGGCCATACAGATGCCTGTCGAATGGTTACGGCAGGAGCGCAGCTATTGGTACTGCAAACATTGCCTGGGCATGAATCTGCAAGATCTCACCGCACCCTATTGGAAGCGGCGCTGGTTCAAACCGGGATTTGAGCGATGTGCCGAGCATGAGGGACCGCTGGCGTCTTTGGGTGCATGTCAGATGCGCAAATGCGGGAACATGAGGGACATCGTTAAACGTGCGGAAGCCAAGGCCAGGAAATGGGAGCGACCTTGGGACTTTTAGCCGCATTCGCATTATTAGTGCTCCTAGTCGCATCAATTAAGCACCACAACATTTGCATCTTGATGGACCGGGTTATTGGCCGTAATTGGCTGCTACTTCCCGATCAACCAAGGCCTTGAGTTGGTCAATGCCAAAGTCAGCCAGCGGCTTGCCATTGACGAAAAAACCGGGTGTCCTGGTCACCTTGAGCGCCTCAACATCGGCACTGTCGATTTCGAGCGTTTTGCGGATGCCGGGGTCTCGCGCATCGGCCTGGGCTTTTGCAATGTCGATGCCGGTGTCTTTGATCAAGTCCCAAATCAACTCGGGTTGCGGTTTGTCGTGTGACGCCCATATCGGTTGGCTTTTGAGAATCGCTTCGAGTACAGGCCAATACAGATTCTGGATTTTCGCGGCTTCGAGCACCTTCACAGCATCGTCAGAGCCCTTGTGAAAAGCGGCGTAACGCAGAACCAGTTTGACCCGGCCAAAACTGGAATTGACGATGGTTTTGACAAATGGATAGAACGCCCGACAGGCCTCACAGGCGGGGTCGAAAAATTCCACAATCGTGACCTTGGCTTCTGGATTGCCAAAAACCGGTGAATGCGCCCTGACCAGCGATTGCGGGTTGCTCTGAACTGCTTTGGCGCTATCCTGCCCCTTTTTTCCGTTGTAGAGGTACAACCCCATCAGGAAAACCAGAATGGCCAAGGCGGCTGTAGCGACAACAATCAGTTTTTTGTTCATTTTTGAATGCCCCTCTGGGCGAATATCAGGAGTGCAAGGATAAGGGTGAAGGCT
>JACPVY010000315.1 GCA_016197345.1 Burkholderiales bacterium | reverse complement strand
TTTTGTCTACGGAAGCGGGTGACGTCCACATCCGCTCTCGCCAGGAGGCAATACGCTGGTAATTCTGGATGCCTGCGTTTTGCTTCCCTCCCGTCTGTCGGACGTGCTCTTTGATTTGATGCTGGAAGGTTTGTACTTCGCCTACTGGACCGACGAGGTGGAAGCAGAGTTTTTGCGAAACTGGCCGTTTGTCCATACTGATGCGATTCAATCAGGCGCGAAACGACTCAAGGCGTTTCAACGAGCGACACGCGAGGGCCATATGATCTTTGGCCACAACAGCCCAGCCGTTATGCAAGATGTCCCCGCGCGCGTGCACGCAAATGACCGCCACCTGGTTGCAGCTGCTTTGGTATTGATCAAGGGTCTTACTGATGAAGACCAGCCAGATCTGCATAAGGTTCTTATTGTTTTCAACAACACCAGGCACTTAGCCATTACCGACACCAGGCAGCTTGGGATTGAAGTTGTCAAACCCGGATATTTCCTGGATAGTCTGTTTGCCGCCGATTCCGAAAGAGCCGTTCGCGCCCTTGCGAAATCGCTGAGTGATCTCAAAAAACCGCCCTATTCAAAGCGTGAGATGCTGGCCGCCTTGCGCTTGCATGGTGCTAAAGCAATGGCAGCCGGTCTGTCGAATACATGGACCTGACCTTCGGTTGAAGGAAATGATCTGTGGGATGTAGGACTGATGGAACGTCTCGCTGGTTGCCGGATAAATCACGCAACCTTTGCCGTCTCGCTGGCAATTTCAAGTAGGTCCTTTGCCGTCGGCCTATCCCAATCTTCTCCTATGGCTGAACGCGCATAAAAATCAATCATTAAATGTCTCACCAATGAATGTTTCCATCCACTGCTATCGAGGCGTTTGATAAGTGATGGATGGGATTCGGCCCCAACCAGATGGTCCCTGAACTGAACGACTAGATCATCCATTGTTTCATTGGACACCTCTTCAAGCATGCTAAGAACTTGGGCGCGTCGGCGCCTGAGCCATTCTTCATTCCAGCCGGCCTTGTTTGCCACCTGGATGGACTCCTTTTCAATTCGCTGCTTTTCAATTTGTATTTCGGGGGTCGTCGTGGCTTCTTCTTTGTGCTCGATCAGCTCGATGTCAATATCCGTGATCGCGCATACCTCAGCGATAGCCGGCTTCAAAGTGTCTCGCTTGAAAAAACGATATTCCACTCTTGATAGTTTTTCGCTTGCCGGCTGACCGGACACGACAGGTTGCCACCAGCGCCAGTTTTGGCGTGAAGTACGTCCAATCGCCTTATAGCGCGTGCATATCTCGTACAGAACGACACCTGCATGTGTATGCATTTGTGACAGGATGCCCAATGACAACTTCGCGAAAACTGATGGCTCCAGTAACTCCTGCTTCAACGGCTTCGCATATGACCATTCGACCCAAATTTGACCCCTTGTCTTTATCAACTCCGCATGAGCAATTAATGCGCACACGCTCCACTTACTTCCCTCCCCCGATGTTGGCGATTGCCACTCTACGGTCGTTGCTGCCATCGAGCGGAGGTGTTTCTTGATTGGCTCAAGGTCATTCGACCCGTAATCCAATCCCGTCACGATATCGGACAGCAATGCTCGGTAGGTTTCCTTATCGATTCCTTGGTCTTGCGCTATGCAAAGCATTACGTTGTAGGCCTTGCGTCCCAAAACAGTGATACGTTTGTTTTGAGGAACGATCGCCAACGTATTGACCGGCTTCTTCAGCGGGTCTGCAATTTCGGCCAAGACGATAGCGTTCTGCATTTTTGCGAATGTACTACACATGTGAATCGATCAGTTCACGTGTAGGAAATT
>JACPVY010000314.1 GCA_016197345.1 Burkholderiales bacterium | reverse complement strand
GCCGCTGGTTTGTCGCCATATTTCTCGGCGAGTTTGATCATCGCATCTTGCACGATATCAAAAGCTGCCTCATCCCGGCGTACCGCATACACGGCTTGTTTAAAAGCGCGACGCTCTACGCTTTCAAGGAAGTCTGATAGTTCTTTGTCGGTTGCCATGCATAGCACTGCTTTGGACTGGCAGCGTTGATTAAGGTTCAATCGGATGTTTATGGGCGGAATCGGCCCGAACCCCGCATTATACAGCCGACAATAGCAAGCGCAACAACAGATCAGCAGACAGCAATGGATATCAATAGGGAACACTACTCCGTATCAGGGCGAATTCAACACCGCTGAAGCATTTTGTTTCAAAAATGCTGCCCAGACAATATTTTGTGATCAACTAATGAGGAATCGCTTATTTACTGTGTTGCCAAATCGACGGAAATGAAAATTCACATTGAAATATCTGCTTTTTTGGAATTTGACTTGACCAGATTGCTGCAACGCAGTACCGTGTGCGTTGCTTCACAACCTCGAAGCCCCCATGGTCTGGTTGTTTGCGGCCCACAATGCCGTCAGTCTTCCGACCCCGCTTTCAAAAAATTAAGCAGTTTGCTTTGACCCGTGCCATAAGCGCGAGAAATAGTATTTGCTCTTCAGAAATGCGGTTGAACGAGTTTGACTTGGTAATTTGGTACAGCGCCCTACGGTGGCGTGTTGACCTGACTGCCAGCGACAACGCCAAGGGACACCGTTAGCCTGCTGCGCAATGCGATTTCGCCTGGGAAAGGCATCCGATCAATCTCCAATGGACCTTGAAAGGACATGAAATGAATGCAGAAGCAAATCACAGTGCAGAAATAACGGGCGCAGAAATCGTCGTTCGTTGTTTGGCAGAAGAGGGCGTAGAACACGTCTTTGGTTATCCCGGTGGCGCAGTGTTGTACATCTATGACGCCATTTTCAAGCAAAATAAATTCCAACATATTCTCGTGCGGCACGAGCAGGCTGCAGTGCATGCTGCCGATGCTTATTCGCGCAGTTCGCAAAAAGTCGGCGTAGCGTTGGTCACTTCCGGCCCCGGTGTGACGAATGCGGTGACAGGCTTATCGACCGCCTACATGGATTCGATCCCGATGGTCGTTATCTCTGGTCAGGTGCCGAGTCACGCAATTGGTCAAGATGCGTTTCAAGAATGCGATACCGTTGGCATCACACGCCCTTGCGTCAAGCACAATTTCCTTGTGAAAGATGTGCGTGAACTGGCGTCAACGATTAAGAAAGCATTTTTTATCGCCCGCACAGGCCGTCCCGGCCCGGTGCTAGTGGATATTCCCAAAGATATCAGCATGCATAAATGCGTGTTCGACTATCCAAAAGAAATTGAAATGCGCTCCTACCGTCCGGTAGATAAAGGTCATGCAGGGCAAATCCGCAAAGCCGTGCAGTTGTTGCTGCAAGCCGAACGGCCAATGATTTATACCGGCGGCGGTGTGATTTTGGCCAATGCTTCGCCTGAATTAAATAAATTAGTCGATCGCTTAGGCTACCCATGCACCAATACGCTGATGGGCTTAGGTGCATATAAATCGTCGAGTCAGCTATTTGTTGGCATGCCAGGGATGCATGGCACTTATGAAGCCAACATGGCGATGCAAAATTGCGACGTCTTAATTGCGATTGGCGCCCGTTTTGATGACCGTGTGATTGGTAACCCACGTCATTTCGCCACAAATCCGCGCAAAATCATCCACATTGACATCGACCCATCCTCGATTTCGAAACGGGTCAAGGTTGATATTCCTATTGTTGGCAATGTCAAAGATGTGTTAGTCGAATTGCTGGCCCAACTCGATGCCGCCGAACAGCGTACCAATACCGCCGCGCTAGATGGTTGGTGGAAGCAAATCAACGAATGGCGCCAGCGTGATTGTCTCGCCTATACGCCATCCACAGAACTGATTAAGCCGCAATCGGTGGTGCAAAAAGTGTGGGAAATCACTAAGGGCGATGCCTTTATTACCTCTGACGTTGGCCAGCATCAAATGTGGGCGGCGCAATACTATGGATTTGATAAGCCACGGCGCTGGATCAACTCGGGCGGTTTAGGCACCATGGGTGTTGGCTTACCCTATGCGATGGGGGTGCAGATGGCCAACCCGGATGCGACTGTTGCCTGCATCACAGGCGAAGGTTCGATCCAAATGAATATTCAAGAATTGGCGACCTGTAAGCAATATCACCTAACGCCGAAAATCATTTTGCTCAATAACCGCTTCCTTGGCATGGTGCGGCAGTGGCAGCAAATCGACTACGGCGGCCGTTATGCTGAGTCCTATATGGATTCTCTGCCCGACTTCTGCAAATTGGCTGAAAGCTAT
>JACPVY010000313.1 GCA_016197345.1 Burkholderiales bacterium | reverse complement strand
GCACTGAGGTGTCAAATTGACTGTGCTGCAAATTTTTGCTGGGAAAATATTCGCCTGCTCATACACGATGGTAGAAATATCACCATTCGCACCGCGTTCTGGTGCTACTCACTTCATAATAGTGACGGCATCATCCCCGTCAGCGAAGTAAGCACCGTTCACACCATATATGATGAAATCAAGAAAACGAATCGTCTTAGCCGTATTCATCTTGCTGGCGCTGCTGATGACGGGTGGATTTTTTTTCATTCGCTTTAGCTTTGCGCCACATTACGATTTTGAAAAAAACTCGCCCGCTTTTTACCTGCTACTGGATCAGGAAATCGCCAATCTACCCGTACCCAGCAATGCGACTAGCGTGCGATTTACCTCGATCGCGCAAGATGGCACGGCTGCCAGTATTGATGCGGTATTGATCGTGATGCCAGATTTGAACCAGGCTGAACGCGAATTCACTGCGTACTTTCAAAGCTTGGGTTACCGCAAGCAAAATCAATCTGATCCAAGCATGTGGGTGAAGGGTGATGCCAACATCACCATGACGGTGGAAAAACATCGTTTGCAAGTGGTAAAAGCGCAATTGCGGTGAGTGAATGCCTCTGGGCGGTAGCGATCAAAAATGCATGCAATAACCACCATGGGTGGACAGTTTGCCCACCCATCAATACTGCCCTGCTATACAGCACCTTCTCGCACCACCATCAAGCCCGCGCGCTGCCCTACTTGCACATTGGGGTTCGGAAAAACGACGAATTCCTCGGCGTGTTTGACCACATAACGTGTGTCCCCATCCTCGGCAATCAGCGCACCTTGAGCTAAGCTGGTGAAGTTTTGCGTTTTGCTATCAAAGCTCATTTTGAAATCATTCGAGAGTTTCATGATTTCCTGCGCCAGCAAAAACACATGTGGCGCTTCGGCTGCTTGTGGCATCAGGCTAGCGTCGCCGCGTAGCAAACTGTTGATGGCAGCAGACATGGCGGCGAATTGTTGCAAATCGTTTTGCCCTAAAACGCCAACCCGTCCCAATTCCACGGTAGTACCCGCTGCTTGGCAGTGTTCGCTGGTGAAATAGCTGTATGTCCCCGCTGATTTCGGATTGCGAATGATGGCGCCGATGTCGCCATTGCCTAGTAGCGTCACCAATTCTTTGCGTGCCGCTTCTGGGATGATGTCGGGCACGATCGCAAAACGCGGATAGCTCGATGGCCGGATCGCGGTGTGCAAATCCAAATGCCAGCGATGCGGCCCACACTGGCTGAAAAATGCAGTGGTGGCGCGCATCATTTGATCGGCGCGCTCGGCTTCGCGCGCGGCGTTCAAGACTGCTGAACGTTCGTTGCGAAACATGCGATTCAAATCGGCATCCAGATAGCGCTTGCCAGCCGCGATGGCGGCGATATTGCCGACCACCACCAGCAAATCGACCGCTAAAGCTTGCGCCTTATCTGCCAAATCATCCAGCAAATGCGCTAGCAATTCGATCGGGCCGGTTTCGTCACCATGTACGCCCACCGATAGCAAAACCGCTGGGCGCACCGTGGTGCTATTGCTGGCTGTCACTTGCAACATGCCCTTAGCGGGCAAGCGCACTTGAAAGCCAGCGTTGGCGAAGCGATCTGCAAAGCCGCTGAAATCAGCTTGCGCTAGGCTCGCAACCGCGGGGTGCAAGCCTGCTGGCAATGTCGGCGATGAGTCCGAATTTACGTCGGAACTCACGCTGCCTCCTGCACCCGGTTAGCCGCTTCCGACAAGGCCCAGGTTTGCAACATCACTTGCGCTAAATCACCGTGCAAGGTGGTGGTCGCAGCAGTGCCTAATTTCGCGACCAGGTTCGCAATCGCGTCATCGCTGCCCGCATCTTTGCCTTGCAATACATGGCTGAGCAAACCTTGCTGTGCACGTTGCAAAGCGTGTTGCGCGAAATCGCGTAATTGCTGTTGCGACGCGCCTTCTACGCTTTGCTTCAAGCCGCGCTCCAAACTGGCGATGCCAGTCTGTTGACGCAGTTGCATGCCAACGCGCATGAATTGCTCCAAATCCATGTCGGCTGGGCGATTCACAGACAACGATGCAAACAAGAAGCTGGCGACACCCGACAAAGCATCGACTGCTTTTGCGGCGTGGGCAAAACCCGCTTCCACACCATCCAACGCTGGCCATTCTTCATTGCCCATCAATTGGGTCAGCAAGGAAGAATCAGCAAAGATGCTTTGCAGTTGTTGCAAGGCGGCGCTATTGTCGCTGCCTTTTGGCAAGGACAAGATGCCTTCCATCATGCCTTTTTGCAAAGCACGGGAACGCGCATCGACATCCATCGACACTTGACGTGGCACTTTCAAAGCCTGTGCATCGAGCGCTTCGTACAACGGTGCCAAATTCAAGGCCGCCCATGCTTGCGCCCAAGCGATGACGACATCTTGTTGTGCGACTTGATATTGGCTAGCCAATTGCGCCACCATCAATGGGCCGCAACGGTTGACAACTTCATTTGCCAGCACGGTTGCCAAAATCGCATTGGCGAGCGGGTGATCGAGCGCGCTACGGGTGGCGACCATCATTTCTGGGAAATACGGTTTCAACAGCGTATCTGCCCATGGGCTGCTGACCAAATCACGTTCTGCCATCAAGCGTTTGAAGCGATTTTTCACGTTCGCTACCACCACGGCCAACTCTGGCGTAGTCAAGCCCAAGCCATCCGCTTTGCGATGGGATAATTCGATTTCATTTGGCAATTGCTCTAATTCACGCGAGAGCGCGCCTTCGGCTTCGAGCGCAGCAATCAATTCGGCATAGCCATCCAACACCGCGCCATCGGCTTGTGCTTGTTCTTCACGCACCAGCAAATGGGTTTGCAGGCTATTGTCACGCAAGACCAAACGCTCGATATCGTTCGTCATTTCGTTCAACAAACCATTGCGCTGCTCTTCATTGATTTTGCCAGCATTGACTTCGACGTCCAGCCAGATTTTGGCGTTGACTTCATGGTCGGAGCAATC
>JACPVY010000312.1 GCA_016197345.1 Burkholderiales bacterium | reverse complement strand
CATGCCTGCATTATTGCAAAGGAGGGGCCAAATGATCCGTTTTCAGCTAAAGAATTCCCACGTCACAGCAGCCTTATTGGCCGCTTCTTGCCTGTTCGCCAGCACTGCACTACAAGCACAGGAAGTGGTGCGCTTAGGGAACTTGAAATTTGCCCACTACGGTGCAGTATCGTATATCAAAGAAATTGCCCCTAAATGCGGCATCAAGGTGGAAGAACATGTCTTCGCCAAGGGCTTGGATATTATGCAAGCCGTCTTGGCTGGCGAATTAGATGTTGGCGCAGCGTCATCGGAAGCAGCAATTTCTGGCCGCGCTAGCGGCGCCCCGATTTACATCGTCGCTGGCTTTGCTCGTGGGGGCGCGCGTTTGGTGGCGCGTAGCGATGCCAATATCAAGAGCGTGAAAGATTTGAAGGGTAAAAAAGTTGGCGTCACGCGGGGCGGGATTCATGAAGTGTTGCTAATGGCAGAATTGGCGCAAGCTGGTTTAACCTGGGGCGATGGCGCTGGCAAAGACGTGCAAATCTTGTACCTAGCGTTTGCTGATTTGAATCAAGCGCTGCTCGGCAAGAATTTGGATGCGATCATGCAATCCGAACCACAATCCTCGCAAGCGATTAATAAAGGCTTTGGTGTCGAAGTCTTGAAACCTTATGATACGCCCATCGGCGAACCAGTCCGTACCTTGGTGATGACAGAAAAATTCTACAAAGAGCGCCGCCCTTTGGCAGAAAAATTCATGCGCTGCTTTGTTGAAAGTACCAAGACATTTATCGATAGCCCGGCAGTGGCTGAAAAATATGTGCGTGAAACGATTTTCAAAAATCAAATCACGAAAGACGATTTTGAAGACGCGATGAGTAATTCGCCGTATTCCTACAACATCAGCCCTGAACACATCCAAACCACGACCGACGTCATGGTGAAATATGGCGTTGGCAAAATGGCGAAGCCTCCGGTGGCAAAAGATTGGGTGAAAACCGATTTGTTAGAGCAAGCCAAAAAAACGCTCAATATCAAATAAGAGGTGGCAATGAAATGGCGCACCTCGCTGCAAAGCGTGATACTGCCGCTGGCCTTGTTGGCGCTATGGCACGTAGCGACTAATTACGGTTGGGTTAGTCCACAGCGCTTACCGACGCCGCTCGCGGTGCTACAGCGCTGGTGGGCGTATTTATTGCCGACTACGCCGTATAGTCTTGACAGTGGGGCGTGGTGGCGCTGGGCGATTTCGGGCGAATTGTTGCTCGATATCGCCGCTAGCATGTATCGCGTCGTGCTGGGTTTTGCGCTCGGCGCTTTACTCGGCTTGCCGCTAGGTTTGCTGATGGGTGCTAATCAACGCATTTACGCCTTGTGCAACTCCACCGTCCAAGTTTTGCGCCCGATTCCACCGATTGCCTTCATTCCACTCGCCATGCTGTGGTTTGGCTTAGGCAATCCGCCCGCGGTGTTTTTGATTGCGCTCGGCGCTTTCTTCCCTATCTTGATGAATACCATCGCTGGCGTGCGCCAAGTCGATGGTATTTACTTGCGTGCCGCGCGTAACCTAGGCGCTAGCCAATGGACCATTTTTGCGCGCGTCATCTTGCCAGCGAGTACACCGTCGATTCTGACCGGGGTGCGGGTCGGCATCGGTACGGCGTTTATTGTCGTCATCGTCGCTGAAATGATTGCTGCGAATAATGGCTTGGGTTTTCGTATCTCTGAAGCGCGCGAATATTTTTGGCTGGATAAAATTCTGGCTGGCATGCTGACAATCGGCATGCTAGGGATGGCGATTGATGCCGCAATGAACCACTTGACCAATTATTTGCTGCGTTGGCATCGCGGTTTGGAGCACTAAATGTCGGCAAAAATGAGTGCAAGTGTTGAAATAAATAAGGTGAGCAAAGTTTTTGGCGAAGGCGAAAAACGCATGCAAGCCTTGCAGGATATTTCCTGCACCATCCCCGACGGCCAATTTGTCTGCCTGCTAGGGCCATCGGGCTGCGGTAAATCGACGCTATTAAATGCCGTCGCGGGTTTTGCCCTGCCTAGCAGTGGCGACGTCTATGCTGGCGGCAAACTAGTGACGGGCCCCGGCCCGGAACGCGGCATGGTGTTCCAAGAATATGCCTTGTTTCCATGGATGACAGTAGCGCAAAACGTCGCCTTTGGCCTCGAAATTAAGGGCATGGCAAAAGCGCAGATCGATGAGCGCGTACACAGTTTGCTGGCGAAGTTAGGTTTATCGGATTTTCGCCAACGCTATCCAAAAGATCTTTCGGGCGGCATGCGCCAGCGCGTTGCGATTGCGCGCGTACTCGCGCTCGACGCGCCGATTTTGTTGATGGATGAGCCGTTTGGCGCGATCGATGCTTTAACGCGGCGTAATTTGCAAGATGAATTACTGCGGATATGGGGTGAAACCGGTAAAACGATTTTGTTTGTCACCCATAGCATAGAAGAATCGATTTATCTGGCCGATAGAATTTTAGTGATGACGTATCGCCCCGGCACGATTAAACGTGATCTGTCCCTCAACCTGCCACGCCCGCGCGATACCGCTACGCCTGAATTTAACGAACTCAAGCGCGAACTCAGCGCGCTCGTGATGCAAGAGCAGCAGCGCCATCTGGAAGCGGAAAAGCGCGCGGTCTGTGATTAGTGAACAGCGGCTTGCCTTGCCGCCTCACCCCATCCTTTGCCGCTAGCGATCAAGCGACATCCTTTGACCTCTGCATCTTGTCTAAAAACCACTGGACAAGCGTGAGGGTGGCGCGCATACTCGCAAGAATTGTCTGCTTTTAAAAAATGCATCAAGATTCACATTATTGAATTTCCAAGTGGCAATTAATTAACTCCCCGCAACACATTCCCGTTTATATCTGTCGCTAAGCTTGGCCTAATCGTGCCAAGCGGGATATTGACGTGTCGTTGGCATGGGGACAGTACGTTAGAACAAAATCAATATCCGCAAGGAGGATGGATGGCTGTCACGATGCAAACGCAAACAGGAAGCGCTAGCGCACCTCAGCGCGCGCCCTTGTGGCGACTGGCTTTATTGTTTCTCTTTTTCATGTTTTCAGGAGCAAATGCAATGGCGAGTAAGGTGATGTTTTCTGAAGTGCAGGGCGTAGTGCTGAAAAATGGTGCGCCAGTAGCAGGAGCAAAAATCAAGCGTGAATACACCTGGGCGTGGGATAACAAAAAAGTGACGGAAGACGCCGTTAGCGATGCAGCGGGTAAATTCGCCTTTTCCCAAGCCAGTAAATCTTCTTTCATGTCCGGCCTGATGCCGCATGAACCCGTCATTTCCCAATTGATCACGATCTCGTTTGAAGGCAAAGAATATATCGCCTGGGATTTTCGCAAACACAACTACGACAATAACGGCGAGCTAAAAGGCAAGCCAATCAAAATTTCTTGTGAGCTGACACGCAAACCAGCGTCGTCGTATATCAACGATGATATTTATGGCATTTGCAGCTTGATGTAAGTAAAAGAACAGTAGCTTGTCCACCGTTCAATAAGGGGCTGTCGCGAAAGTGGAAAACGTAGGGTGGGCAAGTTGCCCACCAAAAGTGTGCGCTAGTGCAGCCCAACAACTGAGAAAAGAACTACACCGCAAAAAGCGCCTTGCTGTTGAAATGAACCAGTAAAGAATGCTGAGCGCGATCAGCGTTATGGTGGGCAAATTGCCCACCCTACATGAATCGTTTTAGTTTTGCGACAGCCTAATAAGAAACGGGGACAGATAAATTAGCTGGATGGTGCATGTGGGGACAGAGTAGAGGGACGGAGCAGCCCGAAACAGTTTACATGGCTGAGCCTATCTTTTTCATTCCTGCATAGCACCCCAACATTGGTGCTTTGGTCGAAAAAGTGAATAGGGGAAGACGATGGTAGCAGAGTTAACACCGCAAATGGCGGCGGCAATTGCCAAGAACGTGTACAGCGTTAAAAACGAAGAAGATTGGACGCGGTTAAAAAATCGTGGCAGTGCTGAGCTAGACAAAAGCATGGGTTTGACTGGTGGCTTTACGCTCAACCCTGATTCCAGCCGTTTCAGCGGCACCAGCGGCGGCAATATTTTGCGCGCCACCTCCGGTTTTGGCCATATCGCTGCTGGCGTTGGCAGCCGTAGCAATGAAGCCTTGATCGCCATTCGCGGTACCGCTAGCCCGTATGATGGCTTGACCGATTTAATGCAAAGCGTCGCCCGCAGTCCCTCTGGCTATACCGTGCATGCTGGCTTTAAACGCACTTTTGATTCGTTCAAACCGACGATTGCTGAATTCTTGAGCCGCAGCAGCGGCATCTCTACCATCCATGTGGTTGGCCATAGCTTAGGTGGTGCATTAGCGACGATTACCGCTGATTTCTTAGCCGAGCAAAGAATGGCGACTAAGTTGTATACCTTTGGCTGCCCACGTACGGGCTTTGAAGGCTTTAGCCGTCAACTGACGCAAAAAGTCGGCGTCAATAATATCTTCCGCGTCTACCATTCGTCTGATCCGGTGCCGATGGTACCGATTTTCCCGTTCTTGCATGCGCCAGTAAATAGCGAAGGTTTTATGCTGCCGTGGGATGGTATGAATGTTTCCATCAACGCCCACTTCATGGATAACTACATCCAATCGATTGGTGCAGCGAGCTGGGATGGTTTGCTGCGTAGTGCACCTGAAAAAGGTAAATGGGAACAAGCTGAGGCATGGTTGCAGCAAGCGGCGAATTCTGGTGGCAAAGTCAAAATGTATTCCGCCAAGGCGATGTGGATGATCATGAAGTGTATGGACTGGATCTTGGGCTTGATCGGTAAAACGATAGGCTTGGTCGCTTTGGTAGGCGTGACCATCATGGATAGATTAGTGCAAGTCTTGTATCAAGGCGCGTTAGCGTCTGTCTCGATTGCCGGCCATGTCGCCAATTTGATCGCTGCCATCATGCGTTTCCTCGGCCGCACCGCTGTCACAGGCGCGCGCTTGACGGTGGATTTCATCGCTTGGGTCTTGAATATGTTGTTCAATTTTGTCTCTAGCGTGGCGCAATCGGCAGTGCAAAGATTGATGTAAGCCTGCTGTGATTTTGTGCTATGAGTTGTTTACTGCGCTAACTTCATAATTATTTTTCGTCAAGGGAGCCAAATATGGCTAAGACAAAAATTGATCTCTATCGAGCTGTAATGGGGAAGACTTATAAAATAAAAGTAGGTATTTATCCCGGCGATGGTGTGCTTGATCCGCGTTGGGAATCGCATACCTATGTGAATAAAACAACTGGCCGAGAAGTAACGAGTAGAGCCGATGTTGTGATTGAAGCCGGGGCAGATGGCCCAGAAGTTTTGCCAGGCAATGGGACGTCTCTGCACGACGTTCCTGGCTGGTTTCCTACCTCCGATTTCTGGATACCTGAGGGTACTGAATATAGTGATGAATTAATCATAACGAAGGATGAGAAGCAGAAGTCCAGCCCATCCAATCCTTTGCTCAAAGGGTATCATTATCGAATTGAATGTAAAACCAGAATGACTGTGGTCATGATGAAGGGGTATTTGAATAATATGGCGCGTGCGGCGGTTGCCCGTCAGTGCGAATTGGCCAAGTCATAAAGTGTAAGGAAGAAAATATGCCTGAAATTAGCACAGGGACTTTGGTGATGTGCATCCAAGCGGTGGCGGCTGAAATTCGGGCGATGCAAGCCGCCGTCCAAAGCGGAGAAGCCGAGCTTGACGATTTTCAAATCTTGCAAGATTGGAGCGATGCGGCAGACGACTTGGAAGCGGCCTACGATGCAGCGGCCAAAACGCAATTAAATCTGCCGCCGTATGATGAATTGATTTCTGGGTGAGCAATTACCCTCGTTGATAGCGACGCTGATCGGCAATCCAGCGTTTGCAGTAATATCTGTTTTGGCCGCCTTTCGCCTAGCGGGGCGGCCATCTTTGCAGTGCTAGGCGCATCTCTCTTGCGTTGGAGGTTGTATGCAACTCGCCGCAAATCAGTCGCAACCGCAACCCCAGCCGGATCAGCCTTATGTTGATCGCAAGCGCTATTTCTGGCTGCTTTCCCTCACCAATCCCTCGCTTGCCGCTAGCGGCCCCTTTTTATACTTATTGACGGACAAAGTCATCAGTTTGTGGTGGCCCGTGCTATTGATGTATTTGCTGTTTCCGCTCTTTGATTTTATCGTCGGCGCTGATCGCAGCAATCCTCCAGAATCGGCGGTGCCAGCGCTAGAGGCTGATCTGTATTACCGCTGGATCACCTATTTGCTAGTGCCTTTGCTGTGGGCTGGCTATTTGTACGGCATCATTTTTTTCGCCACCCATGATTTGCCTTGGCATGCCAAGCTAGCGGGCATGCTGGCCTGTGGTTTGGTTGGCGGCAATGCGATTAATCTGGGCCATGAATTGGGACACAAAAAGACCAAGCTAGAGCGCTGGTTAGCGCGCATCATTTTGGCGTTGACTTGCTACGGTCATTTTTACGTCGAACATAATCGCGGCCATCATCGCGATGTTGCCACCTTCGATGATCCAGCCTCGTCGCGCATGGGCGAGAGCATTTACCGCTTCATGCTACGCGAAGTGCCGGGGGCGTTTGTGCGGGCGTGGCAGCTAGAGCGCGAACGCCTTGCGCGTGAGGGTAGATCAGTATTTTCGTGGCGCAATGAAATTTTTGCACCGATGTTGCTCAGCCTGTTGGTGTATGGCGGCTTGACGCTATGGCTAGGCTGGCCTGCTTTTATCATGATTTGCGGTGCAACTTTCTTCAGCTATTTCCAATTGACAGCGGCTAATTACGTTGAGCATTACGGCTTGCTAAGGCAAAAACTGCCGAATGGTCGCTATGAAGTCTGTACGCCGCAGCACTCGTGGAGTAGTAATCAATTGCTGTCGAATTGGGCCGTGCTGCATTTGCAACGCCATGCCGATCACCATGCTTATCCAGCGCGCCGTTTTCAATCGCTACGCCATTTTGATGAAGCACCGCTGCTACCGACCGGATATTTTGGCGTGTTTACGCTGTCGTATTTCCCGCCGCTATGGTTTTGGGTGATGGATCGCTATCTGATCAAAGTGGTGGAGGGCGATGCGTCCCTCATTAATTTCGATCCGCGCAAACGGGAAAAATTGATTGCGAAATATCAATTGAAAAACGGCTAAAGAGAGGGACATGTTCTGTTTTTTTGCGTCAGTCAAAATACGCGCATCCAAAACTTAAATAATATTGATATTTCTTCGAAGAATAGGCTTTAGTGCACGCGGGGTTGCTTTTCCAAATCCACTGGAGGCGCAGCCGATTGTGCGGGGCAAAAAATGGATCAGAAGGCGCGACTGTTTGAGCCGAGCTTGCGAGGCGAGTTCGAGCGCACTTTCCGCTCCGCTTAGCAAAAGGGTTTTCGAGGCACCTTTGACAAATTAGGTTTCCACCATGTTAACGACACCCAAAAAGTTGAAATTCCCGCTCAAAAAACGCAGT
>JACPVY010000311.1 GCA_016197345.1 Burkholderiales bacterium | reverse complement strand
TTTGACGTAGCTATGTCAAAATAAAAAAGTATTTGACACATTTTCCTCCTTCTATTGTACAATTAATGTACTGTTGGAAAAATCAAGTTTTATCTTTTATTTGACGTCGATAATACGGGGTTTCAATAAACTGTTTTGCATGGAAGTCCTTTTCAATACCCTCGGCTCATTACACCGATAAGGCTGAAATTAATAGGAAAATGCCCACCAACGAATGGCGGGCATAACTTGGTACAACTACATCGTTTAAAGGCTTCTGAAACCGTAGCGAGTCGCTAGGTTTAAGTCACCTTCAAAATTAACGCGAATACAATTCGACGATCAACGATTCGTTGACGTCCATTGCGATTTCGCTACGGTCAGGCATGGATTTGAACGTGCCTTCCATTTTCTTCGCATCAACCGAAACCCAGCTAGGCATGCCGATTTGCTCAGCCAAAGCCAAGGATTCAACGATACGCACTTGTTTTTTCGATTTTTCACGCACAGCGATGACGTCGCCGGAACGCACTTGATACGAAGCGATGTTCACCACAACACCGTTCACGGTGAATGCTTTGTGGCTGACCAATTGACGGCTTTCTGCACGGGTCGAACCAAAGCCCATACGATAGCAAACGTTGTCCAAACGCGATTCCAACAAACGCAACAGAGTTTCGCCGGTGTTGCCTTTGCGACGTTCTGCTTCTGCGAAATAGCGACGGAACTGACGTTCCAAGATGCCGTACATACGTTTCACTTTTTGCTTTTCACGCAATTGGTTGCCGTAGTCGGAGGTACGAGCGCCGGATTTCACACCATGTTGACCTGGCTTAACGTCCAATTTGCATTTGGAGTCGAGCGAGCGACGTGCGCTCTTCAAGAACAGGTCGGTGCCTTCACGGCGGGAGAGTTTTGCTTTAGGTCCGATATAACGTGCCACGGTATTTCCTTTGATTAAATGACGCTACGGCAACACGCCGCAACGCTAGTCTGTTCAACGCGTGAACAAACGGTGGTCTTAATAAAAAAGCCCGCTTAAAAACGGGCGATTTGTTGAGTTTGGCGAACCAAACTCAACGAGCACAACTTAGATACGACGACGCTTTGGAGGGCGGCAGCCGTTATGTGGCACTGGTGTCACGTCTTGAATTTGGGTGATTTTGATACCCAAATTATTCAATGCACGCACTGCTGATTCACGACCTGGGCCTGGGCCTTTGATACGCACTTCCAAGTTCTTCACGCCGCATTCCTGCGCCACTTTACCAGCAGCTTCTGCAGCAACCTGCGCTGCAAACGGGGTCGATTTGCGCGAACCCTTGAAGCCGGCACCACCCGAGGTTGCCCACGACAGCGCATTACCTTGACGGTCGGTGATGGTAATAATGGTGTTATTGAAAGAAGCATGAACGTGAGCAATACCTTCTGCCACATTCTTTTTCACTTTTTTGCGCACACGTGCTGCCGCTGCGCTACTCTGGGCTTTTGCCATTTTAATTTCCTTGATTCGGACTAAAAACGCGTCACTGAATTATTTCTTCAGCGATTGAGCGGCTTTACGTGGGCCCTTACGGGTACGTGCATTGGTGCGAGTACGTTGACCACGTACAGGCAAGCCTTTGCGATGACGCAGACCACGGTAGCAGCCCAAGTCCATGAGACGCTTGATATTCATCGAGAGTTCACGACGCAGGTCGCCTTCAACGATGAATTTACCGATCTCATCACGCAGCTTTTCCAACTCGCTGTCGTCCAGATCCTTGACCTTTTTAGTGGTCGGAACACCCGTCGTTGCACAAATTTCTTGTGCGCGTGGGCGGCCAATACCGTAAATAGCGGTCAAGCCAATGACGGTGTGCTGATGATTTGGGATATTAACCCCTGCGATACGTGCCATTCGTTATTCCTCGATAAATAACGTTAAATTAACCTTGACGCTGCTTGTGGCGTGGCTCTATGCAGATCACACGTACAACGCCCTTGCGCTTGATAATCTTGCAGTTGCGGCAGATCCGCTTGACTGATGCGAGAACTTTCATGTTGCCCTCTTTCTTTCACTTCTTGGTTTGGTTCACTAAAGAATTACTTGGTACGGAACACAATACGTGCCCGGCTCAAATCATAAGGTGTCAATTCCACAGTCACCTTATCACCAGGCAAGATGCGAATATAGTTCATCCGCATTTTGCCTGAGATATGGCCGAGTACAACATGACCGTTTTCCAACTTCACCCGGAATGTTGCGTTGGGGAGATTTTCTAAGATCTCACCCTGCATTTGTATAACGTCGTCTTTTGCCATTCGATTCGCTTAGGTTCCCGGGCGCTTAACGCGTCGGAATTCCGCCCTTGAAATTTGCTTTACGAAGCAAGGACTCATATTGTTGTGACATCACATAGTTATTGACTTGGGCCATAAAGTCCATTGTCACTACCACGATAATCAACAACGAAGTCCCACCAAATTGAAACGACACTTGCCATTTGGCGATCAAGAACTCAGGCAACAAGCACACCGCGGTGATATACACTGCGCCAGCTAATGTCAAACGCATCAAAATCTTATCGATATAACGCGCTGTTTGATCGCCTGGACGTATGCCAGGAACAAATGCACCGCTCTTTTTCAAGTTGTCTGCGGTTTCTTTGCTGTTAAACACCAATGCGGTGTAAAAGAAGCAGAAGAAAATAATTGCTGCCGCATACAACAGGGCATGGATAGGTTCACCTGGTCCAATCGATGCCGCAAAGTCCTTGAAGAAACGAACTGCTGCACTCGAATTTTCGCCGCCCTTAGTCATCCAGCTAGAAATCGTCGCTGGGAACATGATGATGGTCGAAGCGAAGATAGGAGGAATCACACCTGCCATATTCAACTTCAACGGCAAATGACTGCTTTGCCCTGCATACACCTTGTTACCCACCTGACGTTTCGCGTAGTTGACCAAAATCTTGCGCTGACCACGTTCGACCACCACCACCAAGAAGGTCACCAGCACAGGACAGAATTCACCAGATTCGACAAAGCGCCTGGCAAACCCGCTGCAATACCAGCGAAAATGATGATAGAAATGCCGTTACCTAAGCCACGTTCAGTGATTTGCTCACCCAGCCACATCAAAAACATGGTGCCAGTCAGCAGCGAAACCACCGTCGTGAAACGGAAAGCCAGCCCCGGATCCATCACCAGTCCCACTTGCGATTCAAGACCGATGGCGATGCCTAAGCCTTGCAAGGTTGCCAGCACTAACGTACCGTAGCGGGTGTATTGCGTGATCTTCCGACGTCCAGTTTCACCTTCTTTTTTCAAGGCTTCCATTTGCGGCGATACGATAGACATCAATTGCATGATGATCGACGCCGAAATGTAAGGCATGATGCCTAAGGTGAACACCGAACAACGCGACACCGCACCACCCGAGAACATGTTAAACATGCCCAAGATACCGCTCTGATTCTTGCTGAACAAGTCAGCAAGAACTGTCGGATTAATCCCAGGAACCGGGATGTGCGAGCCGATGCGATAGACTACCAATGCCCCCAGCAGGAACCAGAGGCGCCCCCAAGGGAAGCCGCTGGCTGCGCTTTTTGCTAGCTGTGGATTTGTCGCCAATTTGCGCTCCGATCAGACCGCGTAATCAAGCAACCGAGCCGCCGAGGGCTTCGATTGCGGCTTTTGCACCAGCCGTAGCAACCAAACCCTTGAGGGACACTTTTTTCGTCAATTCGCCAGCGAGGATCACACGCACATCACGCGCTAACACACCAACCAAACCAGCTTGTTTCAAAGCCAGAATGTCGATTTCGGTAACAGGCAAAGTTTCCAAGTCAGACAAACGCACTTCTGCTTTGAAGCTAGCATTCAGTGATTTGAAACCGCGTTTTGGCAAGCGACGTTGCAAAGGCATTTGACCGCCTTCAAAGCCGACTTTATGAAAACCGCCAGAACGCGACTTTTGACCTTTGTGACCACGACCAGCAGTCTTACCAAGACCAGAACCGATGCCGCGACCTACGCGACGTTTTGCGTGTTTAGCGCCGGCTGCTGGTTGAATAGTATTCAATTCCATCATTTTCTCCGTTCGCAAGCCGTTAGGCTCACGCAACTACTTTCACGAGATACGAGACCTTGTTGATCATGCCGCGTACTGATGGCGTATCTTCGAGTTCGGAAACCGAATTGACGCGACGCAGACCAAGGCCGCGAACGGTAGCGCGATGTGACTCACGGGTACCGATCAAACCTTTGACCAACTGCACTTTGATTTTCTTGTCCATGATTGTCCGCCTTAGCCCAGAATTTCTTCGACAGATTTGCCGCGCTTAGCTGCGATTTCCGATGGCGTGCTCATTTGTGCCAAGCCATTCAACGTGGCGCGAACCATGTTGTATGGATTGGAAGAGCCGATCGATTTCGCAACCACGTCGGTCACACCCATCACTTCGAAAATTGCGCGCATTGCACCACCAGCGATCACACCGGTACCAGCTTTCGCTGGGGAAATCAGAACGCGCGAGGCGCCATGATGACCAGTCACTGCCGCCTGGGTCCACGTACAGCGAGACGCCGTCGTCATCGCCCCGGGTGTCTCGCCGGCCGTACCCGACGCGCAGGCGCTGCGGCTCGGGATCGGTGGCGGTGAACAGCGCGTAGAGGCGCTT
>JACPVY010000310.1 GCA_016197345.1 Burkholderiales bacterium | reverse complement strand
TGCGTTCGCGGCAGAAGCGCATGCCGCGGTGGGCGCACACGTTCTCCACCACATTCACCTGGCCATCCATATCCCGCACCATGACCACCGATCGTTCGCCCACTACCGTGCGTTTAAAGTCGCCCCCATTCGGGATCTCTGCTTCTAGTCCTACATAGCACCAGTGACCGTTGTAGAACAGGCGATCCAGTTCCTTCTTGTACAAATCCTCGCGGGTATAGGCCCAAAAGGGCACCCGGCTTGTGCCGTCCCCGGGCCACGTAGGGCTTTGTGGGAACACTGACTTTGGTTCATTCATCGTTGAATCTCCTTGCGTTGGTCTTGGGACAAAAATGGTTGCAGATTTCAAACCCCGCTGGGGTAGAAAGCGTCCGCATGAATGTGTCCAGGTTGGATGCCCATGCGGGTTGTCAGAATATTCAAGGCCTCTACCATGGCTGGAGCGCCGCAGAGGTACGCTCGCCAGCCATTCAGGGAAGGAATGTCACGTTCAATCGCGTCGGTTACCAGACCGCTGCGAATGCCAGAAAGCACCGGCCCGGTCGCAATCACCACACTGACCTTCAAATTGGGATGCTTGGCCGCTAGGTCATACAGACGCGCGGTGTCATAAAGGTCCTCCGCACTGCGCACACCGAAGTACAGGTGTATCCGGTTCTCCATCCCGGCCTGCAGCGCACCGCGGACGATGGACAACACGGGCGCAAGCCCGGTGCCTCCACCCACACATAGCATGGGGCCCTCATGCTTTTTGCGTAGATAGGCGGTGCCCAGTGGTCCGCTAACGCGGATGTTGGCCCCCTCTTTCAGCTGCTCAAAGATGTATTCGGTGACACGTCCATCGGGAACACGCCGAATCTGAAACTCCATCTCGGCATCCCCCGGCAGGCCGGCCATGGAATAGGGTCGGATGTGCTCTGGCGTGAATTGGATGGTCGCGTACTGGCCAGGACTGAATTCGAGTGGCTTGGCCAGTTTGACCTTGATACGGCGGATGTCGTGGGTGGCATCGTCGATTGAGACAATACTGCCCTTCAAGATGCGCGCCGGGTGAACCACCACTTCGTCCACATCGGGCAATTCAATTGCACAGTTGTCAGTCAACACCGCCTGGCAGGCCAGAACATAGTCGTCCTCTCCCGCATGAGGCCGCCCTGCCTCAGGGCCGCTGTTGAGCACCCTGCCAGATACCACCTTGCATCGACATGTTCCACAACGGCCGGACATGCAGCTGTAGGAAATAGGCATTTGGTTGGCGCGTAACACGTCCAGCAGGTTGCTTCCGCTTTCCACGTTCAGACGCCGATTCAGGGGTTCTACTAACAGTTCCATGTCTTTGAGGCTGATGCCTTTGTCTCCTGTGGCAGCGATTCTGGAGAGAGACTCGATATAAGTCCATAAACCAAACCTGATGCATACAATCACGGTTGTGAATATTGGTGCGTCATATGGACTTGCGAGAAATTGATCTAAACCTCCTTGTTGTTTTCAATCAGTTGCTCCGCGATCGCAGCGTTTCGGCTACGGCTGAGACGCTGGGCGTGACGCAGCCGGCAGTGAGCAATGCGTTAAAGCGTTTGCGCGCCGTCCTGAAAGATGAGCTGTTCTTGAGAACTTCACGCGGCATGGAACCCACACCTTACGCACTGCACTTGGCAGAGCCCGTGATTTACGCATTGAATGCGTTGCAGTCCGCACTTTCAAAGCGCGATTCATTTGAACCTCAAACCAGTACGCGCAAGTTCAAGATAGCCATGACCGACATCGGGGAGATGTATTTCATGCCGCCACTGATGGAGGCTTTGTCCAAACTGGCACCTAACGTGTGCATCAGCACATTGCGGCCCAACTCCGGCAATCTGCAAGATGAAATGGAGTCGGGAACTGTGGACCTCGCGCTCGGATTACTCCCAAACTTGAAAGCAGGCTTCTTCCAGCGTCGGTTATTCCGGCACAAGTATGTTTGCGTTTTCCGCAGGGATCACCCGGCGGCTCGGTCGCCGATCACACTGAAGCAATTCAGTGACTTGGGGCACGTTGGCGTGGTCGCGGCGAATACGGGGCATGGCGAAGTTGACGGACTGCTTGAGCGAGCCGGCGTTAAGCGGAAAATGCGACTCATCGTTCCGCACTTTATTGCGGTTGGCCACATCCTTCAATCGACTGATTTGATTGCCACGCTACCTGAGCGTTTTGCTGAGCGCTGCAAGGTTCCTTTTTGCTTGGTCACTTCGCCTCATCCCGTACGGCTACCAGATATCGCCATCAACTTGTTTTGGCACGCGAAATTCCATCGCGACCCAGCAAATGTATTGATGCGTCAACTGTTTGTTGAGCTTTTTGCAGATGGCAAAACCAGTTAGCCCGGCTGGCTCCAACTGCCGTCAATCGGGTTGAACCTTCAACTCTTCCAGATCGTCATTTGTTGTTGTTGCTGTTGATAGACACCATTATTGAACAACCCATTATTCTGAGATTGAACAACCGAAGACGTTATTGCATTATCAATGCTTTGCTGCTGCTGTTGTTGTTGTTGTTGCTGCTGGTTAATGATAAGATTT
>JACPVY010000363.1 GCA_016197345.1 Burkholderiales bacterium | reverse complement strand
TTTGCCAGAGCCCGACAGGCCAGTTAACCAAACGGTTGCTGGATCTTCCTGTAGAAGTTTTGCTCGTTCGTCAGCAGTGACTTTACTTAATTGCCATTTGACATCTTGGCTAACTGGCTCACGATTGTTTTTTTGTTTGTGGGTGGTATCTGATTGGCTCATTGCTGGTTCCGTCATGATGTTCAAGTAGATGGCATTTGTTAAAAGAATTAAGCAAAAAGCTATTTTGTTTCTATTGAAGTTTCGTATTTTTCTAGGGCACATGCTATTTTCTCATCGACCTTAGCTATTGACAAACCAAAATTCCCCAAATTTATGTTTGCGTTCTATATGGCGGCTCTCAAAATCGCTTTGTGCTAACCAATTTGCAGTGATGGATTGAGTTTCCTCGGTAATTTGGCGTTTGCTAAAATCATAAACTTTACGCTTCACCGCCACCCAATCTTGTGTTGATAGCTTCGTAATAAATGTTGATCTGTAGTTAATTTTTCATTGACCTCGATTGCACAATGTCCCGCTCATTGGCGATAATCGAAACTTCGCGCATAGGTTTCGGGCCAAGAAGCCGCGAAATTGTGCGATTAGGCAAATGACTTGATTGATTTGTGGTTTGATACCATATGGGCTCTTTTTCGTTTAAGGAGATGGGTTATGTCGATTTCGTCGGAGGCAAACAGTAGATTGGCGGGCAATTCCCGGCGGGGCCTGTCCAAGACGACTCAATTTATCATGTGCCAGGCCACAACCAAATAAACGGCGAGCGCACATTCGTCTTTTTCACTGGCATTTTGTTGCATTTTCTCGACAATGCAGCCATTTTGAAGACTTGGTATGGGATTCCAATTACCCAATGGGCGCGGTACCGTTCGATTAATTCGATGGCATGTTCGAGCGTTTCGACCTTGTGATTGGTGAGCAAGTGCAAGCAAACTGTCGCCTTATTTGGCGCCACATCGACAGTGTGTGGGAGGCGATACGAAGGAAAAGCCCAAGGAGAAGTAATGCGTTTTCTCGCAGCAATGCGAGTGCGTATTGTTAAGTTCAAACCGCATTCGAAAGTACATCCTGCTATGGCGAGTCGCTCACCCACTGCCGTCAGAGCGGTTTAACATCAGGGAACCTCGAAAAACCTACTGCGCGGGCATCTTTTGAACTTGCGAGCCTCGCTTTACCAAGGTAAAAGCTACGTTTCTCGGTCCAAAATCTGCGCCGCTCGCTACGTTTTTTCGAAGCCCCCATCAATACTTCTGGCATGAGTCGCATGCGGTTGGTCCGCATGTATGGAGTGTGTAGAGGCGGCGGCGGGTAACCGCCGTTCCCGCCGCCGCCAATAAACTTTTCCAATTTCTTGGTAGATTTATTGATTACCCCCTAAGACCCGCATCCGAGCATTCATCGGTGGCACCTCATCGGGGTCAATATAGACATCCAATAAAGTAGGCCCTTTGCGCGAGCAAATGGCAGCCATATCAAGTTTGGACAGGTCGGCTGGCGAATGGATGGTAAAGGCTTGCGCTCCCATCGCGCGGGCGAGTGCGGCAAAATCGGTAGGCGCTAGTTCGAAGGCGATTTTTTCGGCGTTCGCTAACCGCTGCCCGTGCTTAACCATGCCTAGGGCTTGGTCATTAAGGACGATGAAAACAATGGTTTGTTTTTCAAACACAGCACTGGACAATTCCTGACCATTCATCAGCATACTGCCGTCACCAGTGATGCAGACCACTGGGACATTGGGATTGCCAGCAGCCGTACCGACGGCGCCGCCGATGGCCCAGCCCATGGGCGCGAAGTTAGCGGTGATACGTAACCAACCGCCATGTGATTTGCGCCGGCCTTGCGTGCGCTTGCGATTACCACCGCCCATGCGTCGCTCACAAATTCGGCGATCAAACGGATGGAGATAATGCACCGCCCATGCCACGCTATTGCCACTGTCGGCTAGGAACCGCGTGGTAGGCGGAAACATTAAGCCTAATTCCCGCATCAGACGCTGTGGTTTGATTGGGCTGGCGTCGCTGACATACATGTCGGGTGCGGCCAAAATACTTTCAGGATCCCACACCACGCTAGAGAGTTCGCGAGTGGCGCGGCGGCGTTCAATTTCGACTTTGGAGTCTTGCCGTACGTTATAGATGCGTTCAAGCAAGCGGTTAAAAATCGCCGATACTCGGCCGCGCATATGAAAGCGCGCCATCGGTGTGCGTGCTAAGTGATCTTCTGATTCATCGATATGAACCAAGCGATCATTGAGCAAACTATCGCACCAGCCGCCGGTATTCCATTCGCCCATCGAAGCGCCGATGGCCAGAATTAAATCGACGGATTCGTCGCGTAGTGCCGCTTCGGCAGAAGCATGGCCACCAAAGCCAAATACACCACGAAACAGCGGGTGATTCGCATTGACTAAGCCTTTTCCGTCGGGGGTGGTGACAAAGGTTGCCCCTTTGATGGCGGCAAACTGCAAAATCGAATTAATCGCGTCGCCGCACCAACCGCCTATCAATAACACCACATTACGGGCGCCTGCCAACATTTGCCGCAAGCGTTCAATGGCTTCATCATCGACGAGTGACGATGGTTGTAGTAGCGTCGATAAATCATAAGCAGGAACTTGATCTTGACTAGGTTCTAGCCATAAATCACGCGGGACAGACAGGTGGGCCGGGCCACTTGGCGCCCGCGTTGCGCGCTGTAACGCAGTGATGAGCTTAGGCTCTAATTGTTTAGAGTGCGATACCAATGAGTTGTATTGTGTGCAGTGACGGAACATGCCGATCACATTGACGCCCGTGCAGCTTGATTCTTGCAACGGATGCTTGCCGAAGGAGGGCAGGGCAGGTTGACCAGTAATGACCAGCATCGGGATGTTATTATCAAAGGCATTCGCGACACCCGTGATCAGATTGGTAGCGCCGGGGCCAGATGTGGCGCAACAAACGCCGACCTTGCCTGTTTCGCGTGCATAGGCATCGGCCATAAAAGCGGCACCTGCTTCACTACGCGCCAGAATTTGTTTCATACCACCGCGTCGCGTACTACGTGCTATTGCGTTATACAGTGGTTCAATCGAGCCACCTGGAACACCGAAAATATATTCGATTCCTAATTGTTCGAGGTAGGCGACCAAGAGATCGGCAATGTCCATAGGCGCAGGCTTAATAATGCCTGAAGACGGCAGATCTATGGTTGGCGCTGGCGAGACATTGGTGTTCATGTTGAAACCTTTCTCGATAATAATGCATAACAAACTCGATTGCCGACCAACACCAGCAATCTGACGGACTAATTTACTGCCATCAGAATTAAAATGATGATAATGGGAAATACTAGCGCAATTCCAGCATTGTGTTGCCGTTTCCTACAGAAAAATATTGAGCTTTTATAGCACCAAGACAAATGGCGTAACAAGCAGTGCCAATCATTACTTTTGCTTATAAGCAAGGATGGTAATTCCACTATCTTTGTGCAATGTTTGTTGGCATTGCTAAGACATACACCCAAATTGACATAGAAGAGGGACAGAGCATGGAATTTGATATAAATAATGAAGAGCAAGTGTTGCAAGCGACTCAGGCATGGTTGGAAAATGCGGTGATTGGCCTGAATTTGTGTCCATTCGCGAAAGCACCGTGGCAAAAGCAACAAATTCGCTTTGTGTATTGCGCGGCGACGAGCGAAGAAAGTTTGTTGCAAACATTGCAGGAAGAACTGCAACTCCTCGCCCAAGCTGACCCGGCGAAGATTGAAACCACGGTGTTGGTACATCCACTGATCTTGCATGACTTTTACGCCTACAATGATTTTCTGGAACTTGCCGACCAACTACTGGAAGACCTTGAATTGGATGGCCAATTGCAGATCGCGAGCTTTCATCCAGCCTACCAGTTTGCTGACTGCCACAGTGAGGCGATTGATAATTACACCAATCGATCGCCGTTCCCAAGCTTGCATTTATTGCGTGAAAGCAGCATTGATCGTGCAGTTGCTGCATTTCCCGATGCGGCCGACATCTATGAAAAAAATATCGCCACAATGCGCAAGTTGGGCCACGCGGGGTGGCAACAACTTGATCCGTATCGTAACAAGAAAAAAGCGCCATGAAGAGCAATGCAGTGCGATTTCCTTGCGAATTTTAGGGAAGACCATGTGCTACAGCGATTTGATGAAAGCTCTCAATCCAGCCAGCAACATTTCTACCGAAATTGCCGTTAGTATCAAGCCCATCAGGCGCTCAAAAGCGGTCATGACTTTGGGCCCAAGTGCGCGCTGCAAACGATCTGCGCTCAAAAAGACCGCTAACCAGACCAAGGCGACTGCGGTCAGCGCAGCAATATGGAGTAGCGCGACGGAAAATTGAGTGGAGGAAAAAAGTAAAACAGTCGCTAGGGCTGAGGGGCCAGCAAGTGCAGGGATGGCAAGCGGCACGATAAACGGTTCACTTGCTGGCTCGGCATCTGCACTATTGCCACCATGTTGTGGAAACACCATGCGCATCGCAATCAAAAATAAAATGACAGCCCCCCCTATGCGCAAGCTCACTTCTGATAATTGCAGTGCACTTAAAAAATGCTGACCAAAAAACATAAACACCAGCAACAAACCATAGGCAATTGCACACTCACGCACAACCACCCGCCATCGTCTGCTTGGCTCAAGGGGGGCTAAGCTAGACACAAAGAGCGGAACGTTGCCAAAAGGGTCTGTCACCAACAGCAATAAAATGAAGGTTTGGAAAAAATTTTTCGTCATGTCAACCTCATTGAATAGCTTGGTTGTGCTTGGTTGTGGGGTGGAAAAAGTGTACGGGTGACGTGATTCATCTGGCTAGCGTCCGCTTGCGTCTGCGCTGCCACCTACTTCACGCAGACAATCTATTCGCGCTGCATACAATGACGAAGAGTGGCGCGAATAGATCGTAGACCTACAGGATGCATTGAAAAACTGTAGCACGTGTAGCAGAAATTGAATGGCGAGGCATCGCTATTAATTGGGTAAAGCGATGCCCACAGGTTCAAGGTTGCCTAGGCTGCAGGTTGTTCAAACTTCCCTCATTTCTCCAGCATATTTCAGCTGATATTGCCGATAAAATCTTTCTTACCAACTGCAACGCCATTGTGGCGCAGCAATGCATATGTGGTTGTGGCATGGAAGTAAAAATGGGGTAAGGCATAGTTCAATAGATATTGTTGCCCTTTGAACTGACGTGCCTTGTCGCCACTGCCAACATGAATGTCGCGTTCTTCGCTGCCATCAATCGCTGCCGCAGGAACGCTGGCGATGAACGCTAAGGTCTTGGCGATACGCGCCCGCAACTCTTCAATACTGTTTTCATTATCTTCATACGAAGGCACTTCTTGACCTGCGAGGCGAGCAGTACAACCTTTTGCGAAATCGCAAGCGATTTGTACTTGGCGGGTAAAGTGAAACATATCTGGGAACAAGCGCGCTTGCAGGAAAGCTTGTTGGTCAATTTTGCGTTCATTGATGTGAATTTGTGCTTTTGCCAAAATCGCATCCATGCTGCCCAAAATTTGTTGAAATACTGGGACCGAGGCTTTGTACATCGAGATAGTCATGCGGAACTCCTTGCAAAGGTGAAGTACGAATGGTGTGGTGCAGTATTGTTGGTATTGCTACCCGTTGCGTAAAAAAGCACGCAGGTCGCCATCATAGCGTCATTTCGAATAATTGCTGGCGCGCTGAACTGTTGTGGTTAGCTTCACGTTCGCCTTTTATCAAACGCGTTCAACATGATGGCGTTGCAGAGAGAAAACTTGGTAATTGCATATTGCATTGCAATACGGTGACACAAAAAGCATACGGATGTAACGCAGTGATCGCTAATTGCGTGAATATTGAAGAAGGTTGCCAAGCTTGAAGGAAATCTCATCGTGCGCCTTGCTCTAGGGTAGATATGATTGTCGTTCGCTTGCCTCAAGCTGCTCAACCAGTAACAGAATTCGTTTGCTAGGCAGCGTGCGATGGATGCAATCCGTCTGCCACTGACTTGGCTCTACCATTCAATTTCAACAATTCATTGCGACCGCGACGTTCATGCCGGACAAATTGCGTCAACTGCTGCGTTTTAATTTTGGCTCTTGGTATAGCCATTCCATCTATAAAGCGCTCGTGCTAGTGGTCTTTATCGGCCTAGCCGTGCCAGCCACCATTGGCAGCTATTTTTTGATTGGCGTCAAAGAAGAACGCGCGGCGCGCTTGGTGTTGGATGAGTCTTTACAACGCTATGCCGATATCCATTTACGTGGTAAGCAAATTTCCTATGCGCTGGTGTTAGCGGCTCAGTTGTTAGTGTCCCTATTTTTAATCATCTTGTTTTTGCATTCGCGCTTAGTGAAGCCTTTGCGTCACTTGATGGGCTTTTCAGATATTTTGTCGCATGGTAATTTCGAGACAGAATTGACGATGGTGCAAGATGATGAACTTGGGCGACTTGGCAAACAATTAGAGCAAATGCGCCTGGCCATTCGCCAATTGTTTGCCGACGTCGGCCAACGCGAAGAACGTTTTCGTAGCATCGTGACGCAAGTGCCCGGGGCCGTATTCCGTTTTCGACCAGATGGCCCCATCGAATTTGTCAGTGACGCAATTGAAGAAATTTGCGGTTATCCAGCGAGTGTTTTGATGGCTGGCTCAACCCGGACCTGGGCCAATATCATTTCTCCACTTGATCGCAAAGTGCAGCGACAACATGTGGTCGATAAATTGCGTTTGATGCAAGCATATGAAATTGAGATATTAGATAACGTGATGTTTGGCATCATGTTCGTACGGCATAGGCAGATTGTGTCCGCCAATCAATTTTGTGAACAAATGTTTGGTTATGGTCCCGATTGCTTACATGGCAAATCGACCGCCATTATTTTCCCCACGCTAGAAGAGTTTGAGCAAACCTTAGCGCGCCAAGCGGCTTCCGCCAATGGTGCCTTTAGCCAAGAGCGCCAATTTAAGCGCGCTGATGGTAGTTTGTTTTGGTGCCAATTAAATGGTTGTACGCTCGATTTAGAGCATCCTGAAGAAGGTTGCATATGGGTGTACGCCGACGTTACCGAGCGCAAACTTTCGGAAGAAAAATTGCGCTTAGGAGCGACGGTGTTTGATTACATTGCCGATGGCGTCGTCATGACCGATGCGGCTGGCTTTATTGTGGCTGTCAACCCCGCCTTCACTCAAATCACTGGCTATAGCGAAAGCGAAGCAATCGGCAAAACCCCAGCGATTTTGCGTTCTGGCCGCCAAGATCAGGCATTTTTTGATTCGCTGTGGGCTGAATTGCTTGCTACTGGGTTTTGGCGCGGTGAAATTTGGAATCGGCGTAAGAATGAAGAGCTATACCTCGAATGGCTGACCATTAGCGCGGTGCGCAATTCGGATGGCGTGTGTACTCATTATGTCGGGGTCTTTAGCGACATCACACTGGTAAAAGAATCGCAAGAAAAACTCGATCATTTAGCTCACCATGATCCGCTGACTGGCTTACCCAATCGCTTGCTATTCAATGACCGCTTATCCCATGCGATTCAGCGCGCCAGCCGTGAGCCGCGCCCTCTAGCTTTGCTATTTATCGACCTCGATCGCTTCAAAAATGTCAACGACACTTTGGGGCACCATATTGGCGATGAATTGCTCCGTCAAGTCGCGCAAGCACTGGCCTCGAAAGTAAGAGATGGCGACACGCTAGCGCGCTTAGGGGGCGATGAGTTTATCTTGCTGCTAGAGGATAGCGATGGTAAATACGGTGCGGGTGTCGTCGCCGATAAACTGATGTCCATCTTTGAACAGCCGTTCGTCGTTGTAGCGCACGAGCTATTCGTCACCGCGAGTATTGGTATTAGCATCTATCCAAATGATGGTGATGACTTGAATATGTTGATACGCAATGCTGATGTCGCGCTCTATCAAGCGAAAGCGCACGGGCGCAATGTGTATCGCTTCTATTCTTCTGAAATGACGGGCGAAAGTATTGAGCGCTTGCGCTTAGAAAACATGCTCAGGCGCTCAGTGGAAAAATCCGAAATTTTCTTGAATTACCAGCCACAAGTGGATATTGAGACGGGTCTCATGGTCGGTGTCGAAGCGCTCGTACGCTGGCATCATCCAGAATTAGGCTTAGTACCACCGATTAAATTCATCCCGATTGCGGAAGATACCGGCTTTATCAACCAACTGGGGAAATGGGTGTTGTTTGAGGCATGTCGGCAAATGGTGCGCTGGGACGAGGCAGGCATGCGAGTGCCGAAAATGGCAGTTAATTTGTCAGTAGACTTTGGTACCGGTTATTCGTCGCTGGCGTATCTAAAGCAAATGCCAGTGCAAACCTTGAAAATCGACCGCTCTTTTATCAAAGATATCGGCACAGACCCAGACGAAGAAGCAATTGCCATCGCCATTATTCAGCTGGGCAAAAGCATGCATTTATCGGTCGTCGCGGAAGGGGTGGAAACGCAAGAACAATTGCAATTCCTGCGCCGCGAGGGTTGCCATTTTGCTCAAGGGTATTTCTATAGCAAGCCAGTGTTGGCGCAGGATTTGTTGGAAAAGTGGCGCTAGCGTGATGGACAAACCACCACGCCGCTAGCGAAGGGGAGGTGAGGGATTAAGCTAGCGGCTTGGGGATCAAGCCACAAATGTTCCCAGTTTATTTTTAATTTGCAGCGCCAGTCGAAAAAATGGCAGGCAGCGAAGTAAAACCGAATTGGACTTTCGGCTTTAAGCGTTCGGTCGGTTTATTTGGATCAAGGCGAATATCGGGCAGCCGCTTCAATAAAGTTGCGATGGCGATTTTTGCTTCTAAACGGCCTAATGGTGCCCCTATGCAATAATGAATGCCATGGCCAAATGATAAATGTCGATTTGGATTCCGTTGTGGATTAAATTCATCTGCATTGTCAAATACTTTTTCATCACGGTTCCCCGATCCGTTGAATATCATCACCCAATCGCCCGCATTAATCGTAAATTCACCGATCTGCGTCTCTTTCTTTGCAAATCGGGCAAATGCCTGAAAGGGTGTTGCATAGCGCAATACTTCTTCAAGGAAGGTTTCCATTAACGCTTCGTTGCTAATAAGCTCTGATTTTAATTCCGGTAGCTGGAATAAAATATGCATTGCGTTGCCAATAAAAATGGTACTCGTATCAAAGCCCGCCACCGCAACCAATTTGCACATATTACTAATTTCTTCAGTGGTCAACGACATACCCCCCACTTCTGCTTGCACCAATGCAGTCATTAAATCAAGCTGCGGTTGCGCCCGTCGTTGTTCAGCAATTTGTGCAAAATAATCAGTCATTTCTTTGACTTGTGCCAATAATACTGCCGCTGGCACAGCACGTCCAATCGCACTTTCGGCAACTTGGACGGCGGCAATCGCCCATTCTTTTAACTGTTGAATAGAGGCAGGATCCGTTGGTAAGCCCAGCATTTTGGCAATCACATAGGCTGGCAAGGGAAAGGCGATATCTTTGACAATATCAATTTCGCCTTTTTCGATGACTTGATCAATGATGCTATCTACGAACTCTTGGATGTGGTTGACTTGTGCATTGATGATATCGCTAGTGAATGCCTTTGCCAATAATTGTCGTAGATCTTTATGGCGGGGCCGATCCATAGTTGCTAAAGTTTTTAATTCAGGCTTCCCAACTTTTTCAAAAATTTCCGACGAAAAACTCTCAGTATCAACCAAGACTTTTTGTATTTCGCTATACGAATAAATGTGCCAAATTTTTGACACTGGATCTTGAAAAATCGGCTGACTTTCTCTCCTTATCGCATATTCTTTGTAATCTCCCGCATCAAATTCATATAGCTTTTCCATGTTAACACCTTTCTCATTGAGGTATTGATCGCATTAAACGGGATTCATAGAACATGCAATGTCATTTCAGCGGTACGTGATTTAATATAAATGCCGCTCCATCTTGATTTCTTGCAAAATAGTCGTGGAAATTTCTTCGATGGATTTTGTGGTTGACGACAGCCAGCGTATGCCCTCACGTTTCATCAAGGCTTCTGCCTCGTTGATTTCATAACGGCAATTTTCTAGCGTGGCATATTTGCTGCCAGGTAGGCGTTCATTGCGAATTTCGGAAAGCCGTGTCGCTGTAATCGACAGACCAAAAATTTTATGGCGGAATTTGGGTAAGGCAGAAGGTAATTTGCCACGTTCAAAGTCGTCTGGCACCAGCGGATAATTCGCTGCTTTGATGCCATATTGCATCGCTAAATATAAACTCGTCGGGGTTTTACCGCAGCGTGAGACGCCCACTAATATCACATCTGCTTCTGCCAAATTTTTATTCGATTGCCCATCATCATGCGCCAGCGAGAAATTGATGGCTTCAATCCGGTGTTTGTACGCATCGCTATCATTCATATTGTGCGAGCGGCCAATGGTGTGGGTTGATTTCACCCCTAGCTCTTGTTCTAGTGGATCGACAAAGGTTTGAATCAAATCCATATACACGCTTTTCGATTGCCGTACTACGCTAGATAATTCCGCTTTAACCAGCGTCGAAAAACAAATTGGAAATTGGCCGTCACGCTCATAGGCTTCATTGATGGTACGCACCGCGCTATGGGCTTTATCTATGGTATCGATGAAGGGCATGCGGATTTGGCGAAAGCGCAAATCAAACTGGGTTAGCACCGCATGGCCAAAAGTTTCTGCGGTGATACCTGTGCCATCTGAGACGAAAAATACCGTGCGGGCGGTGGCGGGAGCGGGCGTGGTGCCGGCTGGA
>JACPVY010000362.1 GCA_016197345.1 Burkholderiales bacterium | reverse complement strand
GCACTCGTGCCATCTTCGCCGCTTAAGACGTTTGGCAGATACACGCTATTGCCCAACGCAATTTGCACTTGTTGCGTACTGCCCCCTTGCATGTCGACATCTTGCTGGCTGACTAAGCCATCGGCTTCGACGATGATACGCATCGCACCGGGCATCACCCGCTCTAATTTGAAATGGCCATTGGCATCGGTGGTTGTGGTGCGCTGCGCCACGCCAACATCTGCAAACACCTGCCGCGACAACAAGCTAATGTGGGCATCAACCACTGGTTTGCCGCCATGGATAATGGTGCCTTCTAAGCGCGCATCCGCCCTCGCCACTTGTACGTCTAAGCGCATTTGCTGTTCTGGCCGTTGTAATTGGGTTTGCGCCATCGCAAGCGCTTGCGTAGCAGGGTCACGCGCCACCACCACCACATTCCCGGGCGGCAGATCAAACACTTGATAACGCCCTTCTTGATCGGTTTTGGCAAAGACACTGCTACTGCCAGCACTGCTTCTGACAAATACATCAGCATCGGCCACGGGTAATTGGCGTTGATCACGCAACGTGCCCATCACGGATGGTCTAGGTTCAATGTCTTGCGCCTGCGCAGTATTGGCAAGCGTCAATAAACCTAAGATTGAAGTACGAAATAGGGTCGCACTAGCGCTACTGACACGCGGCCAAACGCAAGACCAAATACAAGGCCATGTTGGGCGCGAAAATAGAGGATATAAATAAGAAAAAACTTGATGGGGAGTATCGGTATGCAACTTTACGATCATTCACTTTCCTTAAATAAACCTGCAATGAGACCTGCGATGGCAATACATGCCTAGGATGCGCCACGCTATCAATACTTCACTAATTAAAAAGGTAAAACAAAGCCTGCACGACCTTGACGGCCGAGCATCAAACGATTGCTATTTAGGGTAACTAAGATTACAGACTGTTGAATGGAGGGAGGGTAAAACTCGCGGACCTTCACATATTCGGCGATGAACTTTGCTCAACATCGCTTCAAATGATTTTCAAAAAATACTTGCTGCAGGCCGCGTTGTTGGGGCAAGTCCCTTGCCGGCAACAACTGGCGTGCATCATATCAAATTTCGTTGGCTGAAGAAATGATAAAAAAACAATACTCTAAGCACAAAAGTTTTACTTGCTATTTGGAAATTTTTACCTCCAATTCCGCCGCTTTTTCATCGAAAGCGATGCGGGTGGCAAACTTGGCGCACTTCATCGGAAAGCGCGAATGGAAATTGCGCACATTGCCGCTGCCCGAAATTGCCCTGCGCACGAATAGGTAATATGCATCCATATCCAGCACATGAATCACCAGAAAATAATCGTATTCGCCCGAAACAAAATAACACTGCATCACCTCGGCTTCTTTGCGCATTGACGCTTCAAATGCTTGCATACATTCATCCGCTTGATTGGCAAGGGACACCTCCAAAAACACCATCAAACCTAGGCCCAAAGCAAAGGGATCAATCAAGCTAACATCGGCCGCAATTACGCCTGCACTACGTAGTTCCCGCAGTCGGCGCAAGCAGGTGGGTTGAGAGATATGACACTTCTCTGCGAGCACCCGAGTGGGGGTCTGGTTGTCCTTCTGCAACAAATTGAGTAGCTTGCGATCCACTTTGTCTAGGATAATTTTTTTAATCATAAGAAATTTGTCAGAAAAAAGGGAAATCCGCACAAAAACGCTTTGCGTTCCTTTTGTAATGTTGTACCTTTTGCGTGTTCAAAATTTTGAATACGTAGTGTCGCATCAACAGACAATTCGCGCCTACGGCTTTTTTAATCCACAGGAGGATGTGTATGCAGTTCAAGACAACTTTGATTCCACTGGCTGGCGCGCTCGCGTTTGCTTTTGCTGGTACGGCTGGCGCGCAGGAAGTCATCAAAATCGGTCACGTAGGCCCAACTTCCGGTGCAATCGCTCACTTGGGTAAAGATAATGAAAACGGCGCGAAAATGGCGATTGAGGAACTCAATGCTAAAGGCGTGACGATTGGTGGCAAAAAAGTCAAATTTGAACTGTTGACTGAAGATGACGGCGCTGATCCAAAACAAGGCACCACCGTCGCGCAAAAATTGGTTGATGCGAAAGTACAAGGCGTGATCGGCCATCTGAACTCCGGCACCACCATCCCTGCTTCGAAAATCTACTTTGACGCTGGCATTCCACAAATCTCGCCATCGGCAACCAATCCAAAATACACCCAACAAGGTTTCAAGAGCGCCTTCCGCGTCGTTGCTAACGACGGCCAATTGGGCGGCACCTTGGGTCGTTACGCTGTGCAAATCAACAAAGCTAAAAAAGTGGCTGTGATTGATGACCGTACCGCATACGGCCAAGGCGTAGCAGAAGAATTCATCAAAGGCGCGAAATCGAAATCGTCCTCGATCGAAATCTTGGAACGTCAATACACCAACGACAAAGCAACCGACTTCAACGCGATTTTGACCGCGATCAAGGACAAAAAACCTGACGTGATCTTCTTCGGCGGTATGGACGCAGTGGCAGGCCCAATGTTGAAACAAATGAAAGCACTGGGCATCAACGCTAAATTCATGGGCGGCGACGGTATCTGTACCGACAAATTGGCTGAATTGGCTGGCGACGGCATGGCCGACGGCCAAGTGGTCTGCGCTGAAGCAGGTGGTGTGGAAGAATCTGGCAAGAAAGCGATGGAAGATTTCCGCGCTAACTTCAAAAAGAAATTCGGCACCGAAGTGCAAATCTACGCTCCATACGTATATGACTCCGTGATGGTGATGGTTGAGGCGATGAAAAAAGCCAATTCTTCCGATCCAGCAAAATACTTGCCTATGTTGGCTAAGACCGATTACAAAGGTGTCACTGGCCACATCGCATTT
>JACPVY010000309.1 GCA_016197345.1 Burkholderiales bacterium | reverse complement strand
TTCACACGGGCGATGCAGGTTTCTTGCCATTCTTTCGCTGAATTAGCCCGCCTCGCTGAGCCACATTTGGCGCCGGGGGCTAGCCTTATCACGATGAGCTATATTGGTGCCGAAGAAGCAGTGCCGAATTACGGCATCATGGGGCCAGTCAAAGCAGCGCTAGAGAGTTTGGTGCGCTATCTAGCGCTGGAACTGGGGAAAAATGGGGTGCGCGTGCATGCGGTATCGCCCGGCCCGATTCCAACCCGTGCCGCTTCGGGCCTGCAAGATTTCGCTAGCCTGATGCAAATCGCGCAAGAAAAATCGCCGCTACAACGCTTGGTGAATTTGGATGAAATCGGCCAGCTTGCCGCCTTTCTCGCTAGCCCCGCCTCTTCTGGCATGACAGGGCAAACGCTATTCGTCGATGCTGGCTTTCACGCCGTCCAATAGCGCACAACTCGCCGACGTCACACTCGCTTACGCCTTTTCTTCGCGAATTCAGCGAAAATGGCGCCCTTGCGCGCCTTCCTTGCCGCCCGTTCTCCTGCTACCGATCTCTCATGAAAAAATTCTTCCTGCCTGCGCTGGCCACCTTGCTACTTGCCGCTTGCGGTGCCGGCGAACCACCGTGTACTGACAATAGCCCCGCTTGCCAAGCACGCAATGAAATGAGCACTAGTGAAGGCGAAGGTGGAATCTGTAGCCTAGCGACGCAAAAAAGATGGGTGCATGGGCATTTGGACAATGTCTATCTATGGCATAACGAGATCAATGAGGTGCCAGAGACGAATTACAGTACCGCACCCGACTATTTCAAGGCTTTGCTGGTCAGCAGCAAAGATCGCTTCAGCTTTAGCCAGCCGCAAGCGCAATTCGATAGCTTTTTTCAAGAAGGTGTGGAAATCGGCTATGGCTTTAACTATCAAGGCAGTGGCGGCCATCTCTATATCAGTTATATCGACCCCGATTCCCCCGCCGATTTTGCCAGCATTAAACGCGGCGCTGAAATCCTGAGCATCGATGCAGTACCGATTAGCAAGATGACGAGCAAAAGTTTGACAGCGGCTTTGCAACCAACAAGCACCGATCAGCGCTATCTGTTTGAAATTCGCGATCGTGGCGCCGAGCAAAGCCGTAGCGTGACGCTCACCTCGAGAAAGGTGCGCAAATTTCCAACCCAAAACGTCAACACGTTTAGCGATACCTATGGCCGCACTTATGGCTACATGCAATTTAATGCCCACACCACGCGCTCAGAAGTAGAGTTGATTTTGAACGTCTTGAAATTCCAAAAGAATCAAGTACAAGACGTGATTGTCGATATGCGCTACAACCGTGGCGGTTACCTCTACATCGCGGCCGAAACTGCGCAAATGCTGTCTGGCCCGCAAACCCAGGGCAAGGTATTTGAAAAGCTGATTTACAACGATAAACACCCAGAAAAAACCGCTGCACCTAGCAGCACCGTCTTATTTCCGGCAATGACGCGTGATCAAACCTACGTCCTGCCACAAATGAATTTGCCCCGCGTATTTTTGCTGACAGGGCCAGACACTTGCTCTGCGAGCGAAGCCATCATCAATGGTTTGACCCCGTTTATGCAGGTGATTTTGATCGGCGATAAAACCTGCGGCAAACCCTATGGTTTTTCACAAGCGAATCAATGCGGCAACGCCTATTTCGCGATTGAATTTCAAGGCTTCAATAGCCTAGGCAAAAGCGATTATGCGAACGGCATCGAACCGACTTGCTATGCCACCGATGATTTGCAACATGATTTGGGCGATCCGAAAGAAGCGCGCTTAGCAGCAGCGTTGCATTACGCGCAAACGGGCACCTGCGGTACCGCACGCGCCCGTCAGCACAGCCCTGCGCTCACGACGCAGAATCCGCCCTATCTCGATCAAAGCTGGCGCAATCAGCGCTTGCTGAAATAGTTTATTGAAATACCAAGTATCAGCGCTGCGATATGGGGCGCAGGGAAACGTTTTCACAAAACAACAGCGCCTCAGATTAGAGGCATTTCCCTACTTTCCGCCAGAGGTGGCCGCTGCCTCACGTAGCGCGGCCTGTTCGCGGATGATCGCTTGCAAGCATTGCGGGCAATAGCAGCTAGCAGCACCCGCTTCAGGCACGGGCAAGACCGCTGGGTATGCGGTACACCAGCACGCTTGATCTGGGTTATTCATGCCGCACGCGACTTCGGTACCACAACGGGGGCAAGCGCTCATCTTAGCCTCTTTCTGCATCATCACCGAGTGGCAATTTGCGCATAGCAGCGCGCATCAATTGCATCTGTTGATTAAAATTTGTGCAGTGTTTGCAGATCAGCAAATGCATTTGCATGCGTATCCGCTCGCTCCTGCCTAATTTGCGATCTAGCCCCTGCGATACCAGCGCATGGACATCTCTGCAATTCAAGATAATTCCGATTTTATTTTCCATTTTTTACCCCGCTTAGCGTCCGCCACAGGTTGGCTGGTGCTTATTTTGCACGCCTATGCTGCCCGTTTTTGCCCAAACCAATTCAATTCGAGGCATTCGCGCAAACGCAAACGTGCGCGATACAGCAGCACCCATGCATTAGCCGTCGTAATCTCCAATTCCTTACAAATATCTTCCGTTTCTAGCTCTAGCCATTCGCGCATCATGAAAACACGGGCAGTTTTGGCAGGGAGTTTTTCTAGGCAGACTTCCAGCACCTTGAAGAAATCTTTTTGCTCTAGCGTGGCGTCGGGGTCACCCCAGGCTGGGTTGTCTTCTCTGACATGGCCGTTGCTATTGAATAAATGTTCCAACAACTCTTCATCACTCTGATCTTCCGCCGGATCAAGCTGCACTTCGCGCTGGGTGAGGCGTAACTGATCGATGATTTTGTATTTCAAGATGCCGATCACATAAGTGCGCAGCGAAGATTGCCCGGCAAAGCGTTCTGGTTTTTCCAAAACGGCGATTAAGGCGTCTTGCACCGCATCTTCGGCTAGGCTGTCATTACGCAGTTGCAGCTTGGCAAAACGCAGTAAGGCGGGGCGCATTTGCTCCAACTGACGGTGTAAGTCGAGTGTTGAATCAGGCATAGTATTCACAATTTAGCAAGATGCGCACATTGTGCCACGAAAAACAAGTGTGCAAACAAAGATTGATTCCCTGTAAAATCGCAAAAATTCTTTTTCAGGACTAGCCATGCCACCATTGACCGAACCCATCCCTGATGCCGATCTGAATAAAGTTGCGCCGCAAATCAAGGCGCAGATTTTGGCGGAAGCACTACCGTACATCCGCAAATTTCACGGCAAAACCATCGTCATCAAATACGGCGGCAACGCGATGACCGAAGAACATCTGAAACACGGCTTTGCGCGCGATGTGATTTTGTTGAAATTGGTCGGCATGAATCCGGTGGTGGTGCATGGCGGCGGCCCACAAATCGACAACGCGCTGAAGAAAATCGGCAAGCAAGGCACTTTCGTGCAAGGCATGCGGATTACCGACGAAGAAACGATGGAAGTGGTGGAATGGGTGCTAGGCGGTGAAGTACAGCAAGACATCGTGATGTTGATCAATCATTATGGCGGTCAAGCGGTCGGTTTGACCGGTAAAGACGGTGGCCTCATCCGCGCCCGCAAAATGCAAATGGCTGACCGCGATAATCCGGGCGAATTCCTCGACATCGGTTTCGTCGGTGAAATCGACGCCATCAATCCGGCGGTGGTCAAAGCGCTGCAAGACGACGCTTTCATCCCCATCATTTCGCCGATTGGTTTTGGCTCTGACGGCCAAGCCTACAACATCAATGCCGATTTGGTAGCAGGCAAGATCGCTGAAATCCTGAAAGCCGAAAAGCTGATCATGATGACCAACATCGCCGGCGTGCAAGACAAAGAAGGCAATTTGGTGACAGACCTCTCCGCTCGCGAAATCGACGCCATGTTCGCCGACGGCACCATTTCCGGCGGCATGCTGCCAAAAATTTCATCAGCCCTCGACGCCGCCAAATCCGGCGTCAACACCGTCCACATCATTGACGGCCGTATCGAACATTCTTTATTGCTGGAAGTCTTGACGGAACAAGCTTTTGGCACTATGATTCGGTCCCATTGATTGCGAAGCGCCTGAAGCTTTCCGTCTCAGGCGCTTTTCTTTTGCCTAAAACTGCGCCGTAGTTTGGCGCCGTTCTATGTTAGCCCTTGTAGCTCAGTGGTAGAGCACTCCCTTGGTAAGGGAGAGGCCACGTGTTCAATCCACGTCAAGGGCACCACTTCTCAAGATCATGCCCCAAATACTCTGGCTCTTTGATCTCGATAACACGCTGCACAATGCAGGCCGTGACATCTTTCCCCGCATCGAACAAAACATGAACGATTTCCTCGTCCAGAAATTGGGACAGGATATCGCTAGCGTCAGCGCTATGCGGCAGTTGTATTGGCAACGCTATGGCGCCACCGTCCTCGGCCTAATCAAGCATCAAGGCATTAGCGCGCAAGAATTTCTGCATCCCGTACACGACATCCCCGAGCTGACGCACATGTTGCGCTATGAACGCGGCCTGTCCCGCTTACTGCGTCGCTTACCGGGCCGCAAAATTTTGCTGACGAATGCGCCGCACGGCTACGCCCAACGCGTACTCAAGCATCTCGGCGTCGGCCGTCATTTTGAGCGCCACATCGCGATTGAGGCGATGCACGTCCATCGCCAACTGCGCCCCAAACCCGACAAATTGATGCTACGCCGCTTACTCGCCCGCGAAGGCAAGCGCGCCCACAACTGCATTCTGGTCGAAGACAGCCATGCCAACTTACGCGCCGCCAAAGCGCTCGGTTTGCGCACGGTGTGGATTACGCAGTATTTGGATCGGCAGCATGGCAAACCTAGCTGGATAGATGTCAAAGTGCCGTCAGTAGTACACTTGCCGCGCAAGCTGCATAAGTTACGCT
>JACPVY010000308.1 GCA_016197345.1 Burkholderiales bacterium | reverse complement strand
ATCGTGACGCAAACGGTCAATGCGGTGAACAAAAGCCAATTTGTACGCGGTGTCATGGAAAATCAGCTAGGCGTGGATAAAACCGCTTGGCTGCCCGAATTTGCAACGCAAAAATTTCGCTCTGGTGCGGCAGCAGCTAGCGCAAGCGAAGTCAAAAACGGTGCGTTGACACCGGGAAAGGTAGCGATTTATTCGACTTGCTATGTCAATTTCAACGAGCCCGGCATAGGGCATGATTTGCTAGCGGTATTGAATCACAATGAAATCCCCTACGTGCTGGTGCAAAAAGAAGCCTGTTGCGGCATGCCTAAGCTAGAGCAGGGCGATTTGGAAGGCGTGGCAGAGAAAAAAGCGATCAATATCCCCCAGCTCGCCCAGCTAGCGAAAGAAGGCTATGCGATTTTGACGCCGATTCCGTCTTGCACCTTGATGTACAAACAAGAATTGCCGCTGATGTTTCCCGAGTGTAGCGATACGCAATTGGTGAAAGAGGCGATGTGGGATCCGTTTGAATATTTTGTCGCACGCAATCGCGATGGCTTGTTGAAAACGGATTTCAAGCAGGTATTGGGTAAGGTGTCTTATCATGTCCCCTGCCATAGCCGGGTGCAAAATATGGGCAAAAAGACCGTCGATATATTGCAATTGATCCCGCAAACGGAATTGAATGTGGTTGAACGGTGCTCTGGTCATGCTGGCACATTTGGCGTCAAAAAAGAATTCCATGCGCAAGCGATGAAAATTGGCAAACCTGTATTCAAAGCAATGGCAAACAAGGAGCCGGATTACATTAGCTATGATTGCCAATTAGCAGGGCATCACATCGAGCAAGGCATGGCAGAAGCGGGTTTGAAATCGGCACAAATGGCGCATCCGCTCAGTTTGCTGCGCAAAGCATATGGGATTTAGCTAGTTCATTAACAAAGAGGAAAACGTAGGCATGTTGGAAGACAATTATCTGGAAACCTTGGAAAAACTTGCAGCACCGACGATGGATATGCATAGGGCGCTCAGTTTCTTAGCGCAAGAAATCAGCTCGGTCGATGCCTACAACCAGCGCTATGACGCTTGCACCGATCCTGAATTACGCTTAATCATCGGCCACCATCGCGACAAAAAGAAAGCCTTGATTGCGATGTTATTGGAATGGGTGCGGCGGCGCGATGTGGTGTTTGACAAGCATTTGCATCATTCGCTATTCAAAGCGGGGCCGATTACGGCACCGATTCAGTCGGAAGAATAGTCAGTAGTGAGAAATGAAGTAAGGCCAATTTCAATTGAATGAGGTGTTGCGATGAGAATTGCACGAGAGAGTTTGATGACGCTAGAAGCCTATGCCAAGGCGCGCAATGGCTTACGTACGCAAGTGATTGCGCACAAAAAAGTGCGTAGCGTGCGGCTCGGCAATCATGTTTCACTGTTATTTGAAGATGCCACCACGCTACGCTATCAAATTCAAGAAATGCTGCGGATTGAAAAGATTTTCGAAGAAGAGGGCATTGCGGCCGAGCTTGATGTGTATAACGCCTTGATGCCCGATGGTAGTAATTTCAAAGCGACAATGTTGATTGAATACACCAATGAGGTCGAGCGGCGCGCCGCCTTAGCGCGCTTGATTGGGATCGAAGACCGCGTGTTTATTCAAGTCGAGGGGCAAGATAGGGTGTATGCGATTGCCGACGAAGATTTGGAACGCGAAACGGCGGAAAAAACCTCGGCCGTGCATTTTTTACGCTTTGAATTGACGCCTGCGATGAAGCAAGCCTTACAAAACGGAGCGCAAATGATGGTTGGCTGCGATCATCACCAATATCCGGTGCATGTCGAAGAATTGCCAGCAGAAACCCTGGCGGCGTTATTGCAAGACCTCGATTAAGAGGCGCTAACGGCGAGGTTTGCTAGCCTAGCGCGTAGTGGGAAATTCGGCTGCGGTGCTGTGGTGGAACTAGGGGTGTGCTTTGTTACGCGCCACTGGCAAATCTATTCGTATCAAAAATCCCCCATCAGAGCGATTATCCAGCATCAAATGGCCCCCATGGCGCATGATGACGCGATCAACAATTGCTAGCCCCAAGCCTGCGCCGTTAGCTTGGCCGCGCGCCGTGTCCAAGCGGGTAAATGGTTTGCGCAATTGTTTGATTTGGTCTTCAGGTACACCTTTGCCATGATCTGAAAATTCTAGCACTGCGCGCTTCTGGCCATCGATGGTGTCGTGGTGGACAATAAAATCGAGTTCGAGTAATTCTGTGCCTGGCGTGCGACCATAGCGTCGGGCATTTTCAATCAGATTGTTGACGACACGGCGAATATCGACGCTATGGCCATCAATCATGACATCTGGCTCTAATTTGGTGGTGATGCGGACGTCTGGCAGGCGACCAGCATCTTGGGCTGCTTCCGCGATCAAATCAGAGAAATTGATTTGTGTGAAATTGGTGGTTTCGGTTGGTTTCGCGAAATCGAGGAATTGGCCGATGATGGCATCCATTTGGGCGATATCCGATTGCATGCCATCGCGCGCTTCTGGCGAGAGATCGGCCATTTCGATTTCCAGTTGCATGCGCGCAAGCGGGGTGCGAAGATCGTGAGAAATACCCGCAAGGATAAGCGCTCGATCCGATTCGATGCGCTTTAAATCGGCCACCATTTGATTGAAGCTGCGATTGGTTTCATTGATTTCGCTCGAGCCTGTTTCTGGCAAAGGCTTGGGTTCTTCGCCTTCTGCAATCGCTTTTGCCGCCGCGCTGATGCGTGCAAGCGGCAAATTGATCAGGCGCGAAATAATCAAGCCACCCAACAACGAAAGTAGTAACACCACACCCGCACCACCTAGCCACTGCCAGCCCTCGGCACCGCCTAAGCGCCGCGATTCTAGCATCAGCCAATATTCGTCATCGTCGTCAATTTTAAAACTGACCCAAAACCCCGCCATGCCATT
>JACPVY010000307.1 GCA_016197345.1 Burkholderiales bacterium | reverse complement strand
GTCTGTAGCGCTAGTAGAAATTGAATCGCATAGCTCGCCGTCTGCGGGCTGTATTCATACCCTTCTGGCAGCAGGCCGCCTTTGCTGTCATGCCGCGTCATATGATCAAACATATATAACCAAGCACCAGTAGCGTTGTTCAAGTAGGCCCGTAATTGGTTACCACTGTCATCCACGCTATCTAAGGCCAACGCCATCATGCCTAAATTGCGCATATGGGCCGTGAAATAATTATTCCCGGCCCACCGCAATTGCGCCGGGTCAGTCAATAAGCTAGCGTCATTGATTTTGCCGACGGGGCTAGGATGGTGATAACCGCGTTCGATAATTTCTTGCGACCAGCGCAAAAAGACGGTGCGAATGCTTTGCTTGTCTTGTGCCGTCAAGCTCGGATAAATCCAATCCACCACCAGCGGAAAGGCTTCCCCATGCCAACGCGCACGATTTGAATCTTCGGTAAAAAAGCGTGGGCTGCGATAAGCGGGGTAAGCCGTTTGTTGATTTTCGGGGCAGGTATAGTTTGCTTCGCTGGCTGGGCCGAGTAAGGCTGTGTTGATGATGCCCATCAGTAATGTGCGGGCGCGGCTAGCATAATCGTTGCGGGCGCTCGCATCGTTCTCAATCAGGGACATGAAGGCAAACAATTCCGCGTACATTTCGGTGGGATACGCTTCATATTCCGTGCCGCCACAGTCACGCCGCGGCACGTCGCCATTATCCATTTCCACTTTGGCGCGGAGTGCTAAAGGCTTTAGCGCATTGGCAAACAAAGGATTGCTATCGCTAGCCCAACCACGCAAGCGCGAGACATCATTGCTGGTAAGCCAAAGGCGAGGGTGGGTTTCGGCGCAAAAAACGGGCAGGCTAAAACAGATTGCAAGGATAAATAGCAAACGACGCATAGTGCTCTCCAGAAATCAATCTTGTTTGATTCAGGCCACTTTAGAAAATCTCTACAGCATGCCAAAGGTGGGGCATGTCGTTTGCGCAGCACCTTAGAAATCATAGGGGGTCGCAAATCTGTTAGAGGCTGCATAGATACTACATTTTTCCAAACGGCTTGTGGCTATTTGTGACTACGCAGAGCACCAACATATGCATAGTCAAATGCAGCAAGTTCATAGAAATCGGCGATAATAGTGCACTTCCTACACGCATTTCTCGGAGATATCTATGCCATCCCAAGTATCCGCAACCGCTATGTTGCAATGCACTTTCGGTGCAGCCCCGTCTTCCTTGGTGGTGTTGCCAACCAATCGGGTGATGGCAGAAGGACCGCCAGCGGCGAATATCATGGATCATATTCCGATGGTGAACATCATGCCGTTCGGTATGTGTATGTCGCCGAGCAATCCAACAGTAGCGGCGGCGACGGCGGCGGCGATGGGGGTGTTGACGCCTATGCCGTGTATTCCCGCCACCGCAGCACCATGGGTGCCTGGTGCGCCAACCGTGTTGATCGCGAATATGCCGGCTTTGGACAATGTCTCAAAATGTATGTGTAGTTTTGGCGGCGTGATTTCGGTGAATTTTCCGGCGACCGTAAAAACTATGATCCCATAAGCTCTCTTTGTTGGGCTGGGCAAAATCGAAAGGATGCTAGGTGCAATGCCAGCATCCTTTTTCTTTCGCTGAATTCTTTTGGCTGAATTCTTTGGCCGATTGGAATTGCTAGCGCTTACACATACTGATTAAAAACACAGTAGAATACGCCCTCGTTTTGCAGGAATCTTTCACGCATAGGACAGGCAATGGAATACATACGCATACGTGGTGCGCGCACGCACAATCTGAAAAACATCAATCTCGATTTGCCGCGCAATAAATTGATTGTCATCACTGGCCTGTCTGGCTCGGGTAAATCGTCACTGGCGTTTGATACCCTGTATGCCGAAGGCCAGCGCCGTTATGTCGAATCGCTATCCGCCTATGCGCGCCAATTTTTGCAAATGATGGATAAGCCAGAAGTCGATTTGATCGAAGGCTTATCACCCGCCATTTCTATCGAGCAAAAATCCACTTCGCACAATCCCCGTTCCACCGTCGGCACCGTCACCGAAATCCACGATTACCTGCGTTTGCTATATGCCCGGGTCGGCACGCCTTACTGGCTAATCGCAAAGGCGAGCATGCCGATTTATTTGAGCAAATGCAGGCGCAAGGTTTTGTGCGATTCCGCGTGCAAAGCGGCACCCATCCCGCCAAAATCGTCGAAATTGATGATTTACCTAAGCTGAAAAAGACTGAAAAGCACACGATTGACGTTGTCATCGATCGCGTCAAAGTCAATCCTGATATCAAACAGCGCCTAGCAGAAAGCTTTGAAACCGCGCTACGCATGGCTGATGGCCGTGCGCTGGTGTTGGAGATGGATAGCGACAAAGAGCATTTATTTTCGAATAAATTTGCCTGCCCGATCTGTGGCTATGCGCTGCAAGAATTAGAACCGCGCTTGTTTTCGTTTAACAATCCAATGGGCGCTTGCCCCGAATGCGATGGTTTGGGACACATCGAGTTTTTCGACACAAAACGCATCGTTGCTTTTCCTAACCTGTCCCTAGCGTCGGGCGCGATCAAAGGTTGGGATAGACGTAATCAATACTATTTTCAAATGCTGCAAGCGATCGCTAAGCATTTTGAATTTGATCTCGACATGCCCTATGAGCAATTACCACTGACGGCGCATCAAGTGCTGCTATATGGCTCAGGCAAACAGCAAATCGCTTTTTCTTATGTCGATGAACGTGGCCGCGCGGTGGTGCGTGAGCATGCGTTCGAAGGTGTCGTCAATAATTTCCAGCGCCGCTATCGTGAATCCGATTCAATGGCAGTGCGCGAAGAATTGGCGAAATTCATCAATCGCAAAGAGTGTCCCTCTTGCCACGGCGCGCGCCTTCGCGTGGAAGCGCGCTTCGTCAAAATTGGCACGGGCGAACAAGAAAAAAATATCTATCAAATTTCGACCAAACCCTTGCGCGATTGCCTCGCGTTTTTCCAAGCATTGGAGCTGACTGGCGCGAAAAAAGAAATCGCGGATCGCGTCGTCAAAGAAATCATCGCGCGCTTACAGTTTTTGAATAATGTCGGCCTCGATTACCTCTCGCTAGAGCGTAGCGCCGATACGCTCTCGGGCGGTGAATCGCAACGCATCCGCTTAGCGTCGCAAATTGGTTCTGGCTTAACGGGTG
>JACPVY010000306.1 GCA_016197345.1 Burkholderiales bacterium | reverse complement strand
TCCGCCGCGCCCACGCCAGCCAAACCGAGCTACCCATCCCGCGCCTCGCCGACCTGCTGCTTGATCCCGCCTTTGCCCCACTATCAAGCTGGCTGCGCAAGCGCGGCACCGATTTGGCCGCATTGCAAAGCACCATCGACGAGGTGCTAGCACAGGTCAAACAGCAAGCGCTGGGTGAAGCGTGACGCACGCCGCCAAATCACGCCAACTCGCCGCCACCGCAAGCGCAACTATTGCAGTCGAAACTACCCCAACCAATTGGGCAAATATTCCTGCACCACCCGCTCTACCAGTTCCGCCTGCAACACATCGCGGGATTTTTTCAAGCCATCCCGGCTCTGCTGGTTCGCCATCCAGCGCTTGAACCCAACAAACGCCATCGGTGCTACCGTGCGCATGCGCGCCATGTGGCCATTCGTCGATACGATCACTGCATCAAACACTGGGCTACTCAACAACACCCCGGCATTTTTTGCCTGCACCACCCCAAAGTCCCCGGCATTCTCAGTCAAACGCAATGGGTGCGGGTCATGATCGGCTGCTTCGCGGCGGATAATGTCCACCTCAAAACCACTATCATTCACTGCGGTATAAAGCTGGTCGTCGCGCAGTTCAAAACTAGGATCAACTTTTTTCAGCAAACCCAGCATTGATAAATTCTGCCCCTGCATTTGGGCAACAAAAGTAAGCCGGGTGCGCGTATCCCACAGCAAATCGACATCTTGAGTCGCCAGCGCACCTGCACTAAAGCGCACGCCTGCCGCCGCCTCATACGCGTATAGCGCGTGCGTGCCAACCACCAAAAAATATTGCGCCACATCCGCCTTATGCAAAGCGCGCAAAATATCCACCAAAATCTGTGGGCTGCGCCCGACATGCAAGGCGCGATTCATCCTTTGATGCGTGACTAGCGCTTCTTTCAACTTGGTCACACGTTGCGCCAGTTCAGCCTTGCGCGTGGTAAAACGGGCAAACATCGCTTCGGTTTCAGGGGAACGCGGCCCTAGGCTTTTTTGGGAATTGTCCAGATTGGTGCGTATCAGGTAGCTACCGCTGGCATTTTCTTTCCAAAACATGCCACCCCGCACTTGCGCCGCCTTTTCCTGCGCAGCTTCCAATGCCGTAAACGCCGCAACCGCATCAATATACTGACGGCGCGCGTTTTCATTCAATTCGGTAATGTTCAGGTCGGAGGGCATTTTTCAGTATAAAAGTGAATTTTTCAAAATTATACTGAAAAACGGGGCTTTAACCTGTTAGCGAAATTCCTGTTACGGCGAATTTGCTCAGTCTTGCCGTTAATTATTGTTCATAGAATGGTGGGGAAGTTGCAATGAAGGCTCGTTGCTGCGCATAGCATGGTGGGCTTGTGCCCCCCCTAGGTCTTAGCGAACGCTCGATACGCAACGGAGATTGCGATTCACTGCCGTGGGCAACGAAGTTGCCCACCCTACGCCATGAGTAGGCTAGCCACCTCAGCCGTGACACACCCCGCGCTCGATCAAGGTGCGTAGCGCTTGGTTGAAATCCTTGCGCTGATTCGCTAGCACGGCAAAATATTCCATATCGACCATTTCCACCTTAGGCAAGGCTTCGGCGGTTTTGACGCGGCCGTCGGCGGTCAACAGCAGGTGCTTGGCGCGGGTGTCGCGTGGGTGCGGATGGCGTTCGATCAGGCCGCGCTTTTCGAGTGAGCGCAAGACTTGTGAGGTCATCATTTCGTCGAGTTTCGCATGGCGTGCAAGCATTGCTTGCGTGACCCAATCTTCGCGCTTTTCTAACCACATCAAGCTAGCGAGCAAGGCAAATTGCACTTGGGTCAGATCGTGAACGCGCAAGACGGCGGCGACATTGCGCTGCCAAATCGCATTGACTTGCCATAGCAAAAAACCAGTACTTTCGTTTGCATCCAGTTGCGGCGTCGATTCTTTCATGTTTGCCTCCTCGATTGGCCTGCAGCACTGAGCGCGTGCCGAAAACCTCGCGCTGCCTTAGTGGTTATTTCCTTGATTGCTATCCATGCCATGTTCGACGGCAAACACCGCAGCCTGTACCCGGCTACTGAGATTGAGTTTTTTCAAAACGTTTTGCACATGAATTTTGACTGTGCTTTCAGCAACGGAAAGCGTGCGGGCGATGACTTTATTGCTTTCGCCACGCGCTAAGCAGGCGAGGATTTCTTTTTCACGCGGGGTCAATTTATCTAATTCTGATGGTGGCACTTCCTTCGGCGCATTACCGCCCTTCAGTTGCGCCACCAATTTAGCCGTCATCGCTTCGGCGATCACCGCTTCGCCAGCGGCAGCACGGCGAATTGCGCGCACCAAGTAATCGGCGTCGATATTTTTGATCAGATACCCCCTAGCGCCAGCTTGCAAGGCGGCACCTAAGTCTTCCGCATCTTCTGACACGGTCAACATGATGATGCAGGCGTCGGGCCTATCTTGCAGCATCAATTGCAAGGTTTCTAAGCCTGAAATGCCTGGCATGTGCAAATCCAGTAAGGTGACGTCGGGTTGCAATTGCTTGGCGCGTTTCACGCCTTCGACGCCATCTTGCGCTTCACCGACGATTTGAAAATCGGCGTGACGCTGTAGCAAGAAGCGAATACCACTGCGAAATAGCGTGTGGTCATCCACTAGCAAGACATTGATTTTTTCTAGCGCTTCGGTCATAAAAATCTCAAAAAATATACATATTTGGGGACAGGACAATCATCCGGTAAATCATCCGTGTGCAGTGACATCCCACACGGTCGCTAACGCTTCGCCCTTACGCCGCTTGCCTTTGCTCGCGTGCCAGATACATCTGAACGGTAGTGCCTTGCCCCGGTGTGCACTTGGATGTTCATGAAGGTTAGCCCTTGGGCAATGCTATCGTGCAGACCTTGCGCTACCAAATTCCGCTCTTCCGACACCGCCATTTCACGCTCACGCGTTGCTAAGCGCACGTTTTCTAGCGCTACCCCGAGCAACTGGCCCAAGGTTTCGAGCAAAACCACTTCGCTTTTGGTGAACACTTTCGGCTCGCGGAAATGCAAATTGAAAAAGCCCAAGTGTTGTTGATGGGTTTGGATTTGGAACACGGAGACGGCAGAAAAGCCTTCTTTATGGCATTGCAATTCGTGCTTGCGATCCATTTTGCGCAAGTCGTGAATCACGGTGATCTTGTTGGATACCGCAGCCCCGCACAAGCAATCGCCGACCTTTAAACAATGCTCGGCCTCCACCAAATCCTTGGAAATGCCATGGTGCACGACCATGTGTACATTGCTGTGAATCGGGTCTAGCACCCGTACTGAGCCGCCATCGGCATCGAAATAATTGCGGATACGGGCGAGAAATCCTTCGCACAATTGCTCGACTTTTTGCGGTTGTTGCAAATAGCTAGCGCAATCGTAGAGCAAGGCTAATTCGCGATTTTGCCCTTCTAGCTCGGCGGTTTTTTCCGCGACGCGGCGTTCCAAGCTGGTATACAGCTCGGCCAATTTATCGCCCATTTCATTAAAACCTGCCGTTACTTGACCAAATTCATCGTCTGTTTCGACTGGCAAACGCACCTCGAAATCGCGCTCGCTCATGCGCTGCATGCCTTCTTGCAAACGCGTTACGGGTTGGATGATCAATAAAAACATCAAGTAAATCAAGACGATAGTGCCCAGCACGGCGAGCGCCATCAAGGCTAATTGCGAAGAGCGCAACCACGCCGAACGCTGTTCGCTATCTTTTTCAATCAATTGATTGAGTTGATCGACTTGCGCCGCCATCAAAGCGACTTGTTCTTGCATGGTCTGCCATAGCGAGGCGTCTTTCACGTTCGTATCACTCGCGATTTTTTGCAAGACCGGGCGGATATGACGCAGCCAGCGTTCGCGCCCTGCCTGAAATTTTTCGGCAATAGCATCGCCGCTAGGCAGATACAGCGGTCGCTGCGGATCGCCTTGTTGTAGCAGCGCTAAGACGGCATCGGTTTGTTTAATTTCCTGCTGCAAAGAAAAACGCAGCGCCTTATTTTCAGGCTCTTTTTGCAGCAGCAAAGCTTGCAAGCTGGCGCGATAGGCGTGCATACGCAAACCACCCGCTTCATTGATGGCTGCCGAGCTACCTTCTAGCTGCCACGACAACAACAAGGTCACGCTAATCGCGGCTAAAGCGAGCAATAGCACGGTCAACAAGGCGCCGATAATCTTGCTCGACAAGCGCTGCCGCCCCGGCAATACATCTTCCAGTGCCATCTCAGGCTCTCCTCAAATGACGGTGCCGCTGCCAGCTCGGTAATTGTTGCAATAACCAATGCAAAATGGCGGCAGTTGCGTTCAAATCTAGCCATGCTAGGCCATCGGGTAAATTTTGTGGGGCGGCGACATCCGAAGCGACGGCGACGATATGCGGATCGTGCCAAAACAGGGCATCTTTACCCAGTGCCGGGCGATACACTTCTAGCTTGGGGATCGGGTCGAATTTAAAGCCTTCGACCAAGGTCAAGTCGGCGGGCGCCATGCGTGCCAGTTGTTGCGCTAAGCCAGGTTCGGGCGCTTGGCGTAATTCGTGGATGATGGCATAGCGATACGGTGAGCAAACCAAGACTTCACCCGCGCCTGCCAAACGCAAGCGGGCGCTATCTTTGTGTAAAGGTTCTAGCATCAAATCGTGGTGGCTATGTTTGATGGCATTGATGCGCAAACCTTGGGCGCACAGCTCTGTGACAAGGTATTCCAGCAAAGTCGTTTTGCCGCTACCCGACGAACCAACAACGCCCAACACGGCAGATTGTGCCGCAGTGGAGGAAGTCGGGGGAATGGCAGGCTGGGACATAGTGGGAATCCGCTGAATTGATACGCGATTATAGCCTAGCGCCAGCTTGGTTTTGGCGCAGCCCATTCTAGGCATGGGATAACGCTAAGGCTATTTTGCTCATTTTTCATTTTTTGCATTTGGCGCAGCTACTCAGGCACAAAAAATATGGCAAAGTAGCGGCCAATGTATGCTTTCCGAATTCGCTTTATTTCGCCGACTATTTAACCCCCTACTCTCTCGCGCAAGGACTCTTATGCAAAAGCGACAATTTCTTTCGACTTCGATTGGTGCAGCAGCAGCGGCGCTAGGCCTACCAGCACTGGCCAAGCCCGGCAAACCCAATGCCACGACGACGCAACCGGTTTTATTGACAGTCACAGGCGCGATCAGCAAAACGAATCGCCCTGCATTTGAAGCCACCCAAGATATTTTGATGTCGAAACAAAAACTGAGCTTTGACAAAGGCTTTTGCTTCGACTTTGCCAGCCTGCTTAACTTACCTGCGGCCAGCTTCCAAGCAACATTGGAATATGATGGCAAGCCGCATACCCTCTCCGGCCCTCGCTTGACGGATATCTTGCAGCATTGCGGTATCGGGAATAATGCCGATGGTGAGCGCTATAGCGTGACCACGCGCGCGATTGATGGCTATGCCGCCAATTTCACACTCAGCAAGCTCAGAAAATGGGAAGTGTTGATCGCCACGCATCTGGACGGCAAACCAATGGCGCTCGGTGGCCTTGGGCCTTTGTGGACAGTTTATGACGCAACCCGTCAGCCCGAGGGCGCGTCGATGTCACTCAGCCAGCGTTTTGCGCTTTGCCCTTGGGCCACTTATCACATTGATGTGCAGGCGCTATAGGCATAGCGATTAGCTCATAGGCTAAAGACGACTCGCATGCAAAAAAATCGCGCGCCATGCATGGTGCATGTGCGCGCATCATCAAACGCATGCTCGGCTAGGCGTAGGCTTCGGCCAAGGTCATTACTCGTGGCACGATGGTGATACCGAGGGCGCTGAAGAGGCGCTGGATTTCTTTCATGTTTTCTTCACGCTCGGCATCTTTCCAGCCTTGGAACAAATCTGTGCCATTTTTCTGGAAATGCAAGTCGAGTACCTTGCCTTTGTCTTTGTGGGTATAGCTGGACTGATAGATATTCTTAAAGCCAAAACTATCTAGCGCAGCGAGTAATTCGGTAGGAGGATGATCAGGATCAACGGCCATGAAAATGCCATAGGTCTTGCCGGGAGGTTTAGCAGCCACATCGACTTCATAAATGCCGGGGGCTTTGGTTACTGCGGTACTTTTAAGATAAAGCATTTCAGCTCCTTCCAGTCACGAATGATTCGGGGACAGACCACCAGCAAACGCAATACTAACCGCATTTAACTCGCCGTAGTGGTTTTTCCGTCCTACCGAACAAATTTTGATACTGTGTGAAACTTGATTCAGAGGAATTGCTGCGGCGATTTGCCTGTGCAGTATTCCCAGCCTCTATCTGTGAGATTGTTAACACCCAGAGCGGTATGCAAAGAAACCACGATGCGAATCCGCTGATGTTAGCGCATTGCTCTAATCTATTGCTTTTTTGCGCCTTTGTCACCCACTTTGTCGCCGCAGCTTGAATCAGTGTGGCTAACTGGTGCTGCACCATGTCAAGCTGCAAACTAAGTGCCGTGCTCTGCTAAAAGAATAGACAGAACTGCAATTATTTCAACACCAATCCAACCATAGCCCCGACCATGAGCAAAGAACTCGCCGTCACCGTTATGCCAAATCCTAGCCCACGCTTAGCTGGGTCGCGGTAATACGCCACCGCATACAAAATCCGGCCCGCAATCCACAGTGCGCCACCTGCCGCCGCCCAGATATCCCCCAAACACACTGCGCATAGCCAGAGCGCAGGAAAAAACAGCAACATTTGCTCGACAGTATTGGCTTGTACCCGTTGCGTGTAGAGAAATTCTGGGGGGCCATTCATTTCCGGCGCTTTGATGCCAAATTTCACGCGTGCGCGACCGACATTGCGTATCATCCAAATATAGGTAAACAAGCTGGCGATGGTGACCCAAGCCGTCAAATGGAATGGCATAGTAGTTCCTTTATATCAATGATAAAAATTGAAGCATGAGTGGAAATTTGTGCTGGGCTAAGTTGCTCTTGAATCGCGGCTGATTCGCTCCTGATTATACGCAGCATTGCGCTGAAGGCTGGCAATCTGCCCTGTGTGCAGCAATGCACGCAAATGTGCAGATAGGCAAATCTCGCTGGCTCCATTACAATGACAGGTCTGTCGTCTGATGATTGTCGGCTACGTGAAATTACAGACTATTCCCACCCACCAAAGTGGGGTAAAGTGGACATCATGCGCAATCCGCATCCGTCCAGCTTCAAACAAGCAATACTGATGGAAAACACAGCCTCCTGCGCGAGGCCGCTCCAAACGTAGCGTTTTTACATTCCTATGCATCCGCCCGTAAGGGCAAACCACATTTTTGATCCGCTATGCAGCAAAGCAAAGACAAGCGCACAACCTCTTCCAAACGGTGGCCCAGCACCAGCGCTTTGTTATGGCTAATGCAATTATTTCATCGCAAGAAAATTGCCCGCACCTCAGATGACTCTCGCCAATTACAGCGCTTACGTCGCTTTGGCCAAGCCAGCCTGATTTTATTAGCCTACATCCTCTCATTAACCACCTTTTCCCTGCTCGGCCTGATTCACTACACGTCGGTGTATTTTTCGTGTGGCGTGTTAGCGACGCTGTGGCTGGGCTTCGCCATTGCCCTCCTCTCGGGCTTTAACTTACGCGCGGCAGATAAAACGCTATCGGCGCAAATGGCGTTTTGCATGCTGACGGTGATGGCGACAACCCTGCACATCGAACCAGCGACGCAAATCTTATATACGCCGTTCGGCTTGTTGATCATCATGTCCTGCGCTTTTCGCCTACGCGAAAAAACCCTGCTCGCCGTTGTCATTTATGCATTAGCAGGAAATTTACTGGCCAATCTCAGCTATTTTGTGTTGGCACGCGATAATCATTTGCTGTTGACAGGCTTACTACACTGCGGTGCGCTAGCGATTACGATGCCCGGTTTTGCTATGCTAGCGACGCGGGTGCGGCGCTTGTATCGCTCGCTGTATATGGTCAGCGTCAAAATGGAAAGTATTGAAGAGCACGCACGGCGCGATGAATTGACTGGCAGTTTTAACCGCCGCTATATGATGGCTGCGCTGCAAGAGCAAAAACACCAAGCCGATTCGACCGATCAAAACCTCTGCTTAGCGGTGATTGACCTCGATCATTTCAAGCGCATCAATGATGAAATTGGCCATTTAGCGGGCGATGAAGTGTTGCGCACCTTCGCTCAATTAGCGCAAAACAGTGTGCGCCGCGAAGATATTTTTGGCCGCTATGGTGGTGAAGAATTTTTGTTGATTTTGCCAGCTGTCAGCTTGAATGATGCCTACAACACGGTAGAACGCATCCGCACCTTGACGGAAGCACGGCTGGGCATCATGGCGAAAGTGGAGCGCAAGGTCACGGTTTCAATAGGCTTGACGCAATATGGGCCGGGTGAATCGGTGCTCGATTTATTTGGCCGCGCTGATACCGCGATGTATTTGTCGAAAACTGGCGGCCGCAACCGTGTCACACTGCAAGAAGCGATTGATGCGACGGACTAGGTGGTTAGCTCGCCTATAGAAAAACAGTTGCGCGAGATAGATATGTCCCCTCTCCCACAATCAGGCCTTTGTTTTTCATGTCGATGCAATGAAAATTATTTAACTTATTACGCCAAAAATGGTTGTTTCATTCATCATCGGCAATGGTGGGCAGCTTGCCCACCCTACGCCAAGCCCTCACGCTGGCGCTGCGCTAAGGCCAGCGTCGTCACCGTAAAGGCGCGATACACATCCGCGATTGCGCCATCCCATTCCTGCAATGCCTGCTGTTGGCGGGCTACGGTTTGCATATCTCCACGCGCAATCGGGCCAGTCAAGGCCGCTGCTGGCCCAAGACGAAAAACATTGTCTAGCGTCTGCCGCGCGAGGGGCGCCGCCAATTGCTGCGCTTGTTCAGGCGCGATGCCGGCCTGCTGATAGGTGCGCAGGGCGATATCCATTAAGCTCGTCAGGTAATTGCAAGCCATTACCGAGGCAGCGTGATACAAGCTTTTATTTTCGGCTGTGATGGTAAGGGTTTGCGCGCCGATAGCTTGCAGCAGCGGCACGAGCAGCGCTAGCGCAGGTGCGTCACCTTCCACACAACAAAAGGTCTGCGCAAATTGGGACAGTACCGCATCGCTATCGGCAAAGCTACGTACCGGGTGGACGCTCGCCACATGCGCCCCGAGCGCGCGCAGCGGTGCCAGCGCGCTACTCGGCAATGCACCACTGCAATGAAACACCAGATCACCAGTCTGCACGCAATGTTGCGCCGCTAAGCGCTAGGCAGTGGCGGCGATTTGATCGTCGCTGACACCGATCAACCACAGTTGCGCCGGGCGTAGTTGGGACAGTGCATAGCAAGCCTGTCCCGCCGCAAGCCATGCGACAGCAGCATGCGTGCTCGCGGCGCTACGGTTGAGCACATCTTGAATTTGCACCTGCGCATGGCGTTGCAGCAGCGCCGCAAACACGCGGCCGACATGGCCACAGCCGATGATATTGAGTTTCATCATTGATGATCAGGATGACTGAGGATATGCGCGACTTCACGCATCATTTGCTCGCTTTCGGCCTTATCTTGCTTCAAGCCCAAACTACCGTCGCGATACGCCATCGCCAGCACTTGCGCCGCTTGCGGGTTTTCTTTTTCTGCGGCTGCTTGATATAGGCGCAATGCTTGTTGCTGATCTTGCGCTACACCTTGCCCATCGTGATAGGCATTGGCTAGCATAAACATCGCTTCGGGATGTCCCAATTGCACGGCACGCGCGAGCCATTTCACCGAAGCGGCGTAGTCAACGCTCCCGCCATAGCCACTTTTATGCATCAAGCCCAGCAAATACATGGCTTGTGCATGTTGATGTTCGGCGGCGACTTCCAACCAGTGGCGCGCGCGCGCCATATCGGGCACGCGCGTAATCGTACCGCTGCCATCAAAATAGGCTTTGCCTAGCATGTATTGCGCAGCGACATCGCCATTATTCGCGGCTTGCTCGGCATAGCGCATGCCTTCTTGCGCGGTTTCGAGTTTATGCAATAAGACTTCGGCTAATGCACGCTGCGCGGCAACTCTGTTTTCAGCCGCAGCGCGCTTGAGTTCCGGTATTGCTTGGGCGCCCTGCCCTGCCATCGCCTGCATACGCCAGCGATCAATTTGCTGTAGCGTGATTTGTTCTTGATTTTTGCTATAGCTTTGCCACCACCAACCAGCTAGCGCCGCCACGCTAATGGCGACAAATATTAGCGGCAATAACCACACCGATTTGCGGGCAAAGCCGCGCTGTGAACGTCTTGCTGAGGACATTACCATTCCAATCATGAACCTTCAAACTTCACCAGCTAACCAATAGGAAAAATCGACGCCCGTGGGCGTCGATTTTTCTTAGATACTACCTAAAACGCGAGATCTTATTTCGACAAGTCGATTTGATAGACCGACAATGCCTTTCCCGTACCATCATCTGCACGCAACACGGAAACATTATTGATGCCAGCCGCTTGTGCCACGCTCAATTTGTTTTGTGCCGATTTAAACGTCACTGGTCCAGCGGTTGTCACTTTCGTGAACGACCAGCTACGATCCGAACCATTGGTCGCCAGTTTTAAAGCTTTTTGTGTCTTGATATAGCTAATCAAGACATCGCGGTTCGCGTCTGGCGAAGCGTAAATGGTTTTGGTGCCATCGATGCCTGGGAAGTTACCGCCGCCGCTCGCACGATAGTTATTCGTTGCGACGATGAATTCTTGCGTCAAGGAAATCGGTGCGCCTTTGTAGGTCAAGTTTTTGATACGGGATTTCAAGTCTTGCGTGACATCGATTTCATACTTGATATCAGGCGAGGTGAACATATCAAAGTTGTAACCAGGGAAGTTGGAGATCAAGGCTTGTTCCGTGGTCAACGCTGGATCAATCTTGTTAAAGCGCGTAGCCGCCGTTTCCAACCAGTTTTTGATATCTTGACCCGTGACTTTCACTGCGTAAATGGTGTTTGGATACAGATACAAGTCAGCCGCGTTGTTAATCGCGACATTGCCTACTGCAACGTCGGTAAAGTCACCGCCGCCAGCAAAACCGCTCTTGAATGGGGCGCTAATCGACAACACTGGCAAGCTTGCATATTGCGGCAAGTTTGCTTTGACATAGTTGCTGACGTAATCCGCTTGCGCTTGGTTCACCACTTCAATCGCCGAAACATCACCCACATCAGCAAAATAGCTGTTCATGTTGAAATCGGTGGTGCCGACTGGGGTTTTGACGTAAGCGATGGTGGCTTGGTGCTCGGTGGCGATTAACGGTGCAACGCTAGGATCAGCCGCAACAAAAGTGCCGTCTGCGTTTTTGATCGAACGCGCTTCGACCTTGGTTTTGTCTTTGTTGACGACCCAAGTTTTGCCATCAAACGACAAATTCATTTTGATCACGCCGAGGTGTTTGCCCCAGAAGTTTGCCATCACAGTTGGCACGCCATTGACCAAACCCTTGACTTTATCCACGCCTGGCAAATTGAATTGTGGGATGGTCGAGGCTGCGTCTGGGAACACTTGATGCGAATGGCCGATCAACATCGCGTCAATCCCAGGCACTTGCGACAAGTAATAGTTGCCGTTTTCCATCGATGGCATGTAAGCGGAATTATCTAAGCCGCCGTGCGAAATAGCGATCACCAAGTCTGCGCCCTTAGCGCGCATTTCTGGCACGTATTTGGTTGCGACTTCTTTGATGCCATCACTATAGACTTTGCCATCTAACCAACGCTTATCCCAGCTGGTGATGGTCGGTGGGGTGAAAGCGATCACACCAACTTTGATCGGCGCGTCGATGGTTTTGCCATCTGGGGTCACGACTTTGATGGTGCGATTCAAAATGGTGTAAGGCTGGAACAATGGCGCTTTGTCTTTAGCAGACAAGATGTTTGCCAATACTTGTGGATGTTTTGGGCCAGCGCAGGTTTTTTGATCTGCAACGGCTGGCATGCCATCGACATTGAATTTATTACTGGTGACTTGCGCCAAGAATGGCAAGCCATAGTTGAATTCGTGATTGCCCACACCTGCCGCATCGTAGCCGATGCTATTCATCACTTTATGCAGCGCTAATGGCGTATCGCAGTTGATTGGATTGATCAGCGCTTGATAATCGGCCAGTGCCGTCCCTTGGATTGCATCGCCGTTATCAAATAACAAGGAGTTCGTGGTTTCTGCGCGTGCTGCTTTGATCAGGGTTGCCGTGCGCTCTAAACCCAAGGTTTTGTCTTCCGCCAATTTGAAGTAGTCATAGCTCATCACATTGGTGTGGATATCGGTCGTTTCCAAAATCGACAAATCAGCGGTAGAGCCAGTTGGCACCGCAGGCAATGCAGGGGTCACCGAATTGGTGGAAGAGCCGCAGCCAGCCAAGGCCAATGCAGCAACCAATGGCAGTAATTTAGGCAAGGTTTGGGACAAAGGTGAAAAACGTTGCGGCAAAGACATGTTGACCTCAAGAAAATAGAATGGCGCGATTATAGGGATGGTCAGTGACAAATTGATGACGTAAAACATAAAAGGGAATGAATTGTAAGGTTTTTGTTGCGAAGTGACAATCATACATATTTAACTATAACAACTATATTCCCGCAGAACTATTTAATCTATTTTATTCATTAGCCATTTACACTGAACAAAGCGCGAAAAAGAGGCCGTCACGAAAGGTAAAACACATACCGTATGGCGGGCAACTTGTTGCCTCCCCTACGAAAAACCAAAGCATCTTTTGCACCTAGCTCAACACCACGGAGGGCCAGCACCATGATTACCCCCGAACAATTGCAAGAATTAATTGCCGAGGTCGAGCAAGAAGACCCGATAGATTTTGCCGACATTCCCTATGACGAACAGGAGTTGCGCGCGCTGGTGGCGAATCATTTGTGCGAGATGGCAACCGCGATGGAAGCGTTTAGCGAAGAGGAGCGCCACCTATGCTTGCTGGCAGTGGCGGCGAAATTGGTGCTAGAGAATTTGGTACTGCATGTGCAATTACTGCGCGAACACCCGCTTCCGCCTGAGCATAATGTGCAGATTTTGCTGGATCAATTGCGGCGCAAAAAATAGGGAATTTTACATCTCGAAAATACAGCGCAATTGTTTAGCCGCGATATGGCTTTCAGCCGGATAGGCAAAGGCATTATTAATGTAAGTTCTGCCATCGCGCTCGATATGTCGATTTAAATGGCTATGACCATACACATGGATTGCACTTTGCAATTGCTGAATTTGCCGATCTAAGGCCGTGCTGCCCAACACTGGCAACACCAAATGCCGCGTCCGCGTCATTTCTTGCGGCAGGATATCGAGACGCGGCATAAAGTGCGAAAAGCTAATCACTGTTTCATTTTTCAACGCCAATAATTCGGCATTCCGTCCTAAAAAATGCTGGCTAATTTCTGTTTCACCCCAGCCTGCAGGCCATTCACAGGCAAAAAAATCCATCCATGCTTCCCGTAAGCGCTCGCTAGGTTCGCCGAAAGAAAAATCATACCAACTCAAAAGAGGGACAATACTCAAACAGCCTTCATGCCACGGCGTCGTCAACACCCCATGTTGCTGGGCCAAGGCTTGTACCAGCGCAAACTTCGCTAGCGAGCCACCTTCGCAGGGATAGCGTTTAATCCAAATATCATGGTTGCCCGGCACAAAAAGCACGCGGTGAAAGCGCCGCGCCACTTCGCGAAAGCAGAGATCTTGCAACTTGGGCGCATCGGAAATATCGCCGGCCAAAATCAACACATCGTCTTGAAAATCAACTAGCGACAAGCCTTCTAGCCATTGCTGATTAACGGCGTAATCGAGATGCAGATCGGAAATCGCAAAAATACGCCGCTTCATGCCTCGCCCCAATGGCTTTGCCGCATGATCTGCGGCTTCAGCACACGATCCGGCGTCAAGGGTAAACATTGGCGCGCCACCAGTGTCGGCGCGCGCCTTGCCTCAGATTGCACACACAGCGCCGTCAAAAATCCGGGACATGCCTGCATCAACCAAAAATGCCAGCCACTGCTCGCGGGTAAATCATGGAATGCTATTTCGACTTCGTTATCGCTAGCAAAGAGCATGCTAAATTGTTCTAGCGGCAGGGACAGTCCTTTACTTTCGGCCTTGATATACGCTTCTTTCAGCGTCCAGTAATGGAAAAAGCGTTCTTGTTGCGCCGCTAATGGCAAGCTGGTCAGTGCGGCCACTTCGGTCGGTGAAAAATAGCCTTGTGCCACCTCTAACGGCGCTTCACGCGTTTGAAAATTTTCGACATCAACCCCGAGCGGTTGCGCTTGACTGACCGCCAACACCACCAGGCCCCGCGTGTGGGACAGGTTAAATGCAATAGCGGGCGCGTCAGGATTGGCAATAAACGGGCGGCCATGTTCGCCTTTGCCAAACTGCCACTGCGCCGGCGGGATCGCAGCATAGCGCGACAGCACGCTACGCACCAGCGCACGCGTCAGCACGAATTGATTGCGATCACGCTCGAAATGAAAGCGCGCACCGCGCACTAATTCTTCTTCGCTTAAGAAATCGCGCTTGTACAGTTCCAGCAATTCAGGCGTGCATTCGGCATCCAACGCAAACCAAAGGTGGATTTCATCAGGTGGTGGCAACATGGAGGGGTATGAAAAGAAGGCGGGTGACAAGGATGTCAGTATAGCGCACCCATTCATTCGATGCGCTAGACCAGAGCCGCTAAGCCAAACCGCGCCAAGCGCGCGGATCGACACGATAATATTTTTGCAGCAATTCAAACAAGGCCGGATGTTGTTCTGCCATTTCTAGCGGGCGACCAAAAAAGGTTTCGGTCGCCACCGCGAAAAATTCTGCCGGATTACTGGCGCCATAATGATCGATCACACCGGGAATTTCCCACTCGGCTTCTTGCTGCAAACGTTCAAATTCGTGCGCCATGATGCTAGACCAATAGCGATAGGCATTTTTGCTAGGCAACAGCGGAGCGCCATTGGTATGTCCCGATTCGCTATCGAGTTGATGCGCAAATTCATGCCACACCACGTTGTGTGCTGGTTCGCGCTCAAACGCGGCTTGCTGCACATGATCCCACGCCAAAATCACACGGCCATCGTTCCACGATTCCCCCGCTAGCGTTTGGCTAGCGTGGGTGACAACACCACCAACACCAAACTCAGTGCGCGGCACCACGAATGCCGAAGGGTAGAGCAAGATATGGCGCAAGCTCGGGTACACACCCGTCTTACGATTGAGTAGTAGCATGCAGGCTTGGCCAGCAATCGCGACCCGCATTTCATCCGTCACCGTTAAGCCATCGCAACCGATGAATTTCTTTTGATGCAAAAATTGTTTGACGAGGCGCTTGAGTTGCATTTGCAGCGGCGGCGCCATCTCACGCCAAAATGGGATATGGCGCGCCAAAATAGCGGCGTGGCTAGCTGGGAATGGCTGCGCGAGCGCGCGCCGTAGCGTGATGCTGGGCCAAAATAAAATCAAGGCGACCAGCGCTGGCAAGCCCAAGAAAATCCATAACACTTCCATCTGATGCCGTCCTTCACGGTGGGGGCTATGCAATGCTAAGCATGATTGTCGTGCATTCAAGATGGCAGGGATTTGGCAAATATCAATAGCTGTTTCAAATAAATTATTTTGTTTTGCGCTAGCGACTTTAAAAAAGCAAAAAGGGCAGATTTTCCGCAGAAAACCCACCCTTTTTGGCTTAGCGCAACCAGGTTGCGCTGCGCATGCCGATGCTTATTTCAAGAACTTCATCGCTTTCTCTAGCGTGATCATCATGCCCCACGCCATTGGAATGCCGACTGCCAACCATGCCAACAAGACCACTACTGGGCTGCTTTTTGCAGTATTAGCAACGGTGGCATTGCTCATGCTGGCTTCCGCCTTCAGCGCCCGTTCATGCGCGAGTTGACGTTCTTGCGCCAATTCTTCTTCCGTCATGAAATCGCTATCCTTCAGCGGTTTAATCAAAGCATTGCAAATAAAGCCAGCCAC
>JACPVY010000305.1 GCA_016197345.1 Burkholderiales bacterium | reverse complement strand
GGCGTAAGTCCAACCGCGATTTTCTTCGCCGACCAAATTGGCGGCGGGGACTTTGACGTTATCGAAAAATACTTCATTGACTTCATGCTCTTCATCCAGCATGAAAATGGGACGCACTGTGATGCCAGGGCTATGCATGTCGATCAGCAAGAACGAAATCCCTTCTTGCTTACGCACGCCGCTATCGGTACGCACGAGGCAAAAAATCATGTCGGCATGTTGCGCTAAGGTCGTCCACGTCTTTTGTCCGTTGACTATATAAAACGCGCCTTCGTCAGTTTGTATCCGTTCAGCCCGCGTTTTCAGCGACGCTAAATCCGAACCTGCACCCGGTTCAGAATAACCTTGGCACCACCAATCATCACCATTGATGATGCGTGGCAAGTAATATTCTTTTTGCTGTTGATTGCCGAAGGCCATGATGACGGGTGCCACCATATTGATGCCAAACGGCATGATGGTCGGTGTGCCTGCTAGCGCACATTCTTCTTCCAAAATATGACGTTGTACCGCACTCAAATCCGCGCCGCCATGCTCCTTGGGCCAGCCCGGCGCAACCCAGCCCTGCTTTGCCATGATTTTGTGCCAACGCAAATAATCGTCTTTACTCAAACGCTTGTGATTGATCACTTTTTGCCGCAAATCATCCGGCAAATGCTGTTGTAAAAACTGCCGCACTTCGGCACGAAAAGCCTGCTCCTGCGCGCTATATTCCAAATCCATGCTGTCTCCTTGAATGCTGGCGATGGTAGTGGCGCCTGTGCTAGCGCGATATGTGGGATCGATCTAGTCTAGCGGCGCAGGGCCGAAAAAAGCACGACCGTTCGGGGGATTGTACATGAGTTTGCGATCACGACTAAGTTTGCCTGTTGGAAGATAAATACACGCTAAATACAAACGCTCAGCCTGTCTATGACATAACCCCCAGCCTCGCCTTTAGCTTTTGGTCGCAACTACATGCAATATAAATTGTAAAAAAATTTCAAATGGCGAAATTTTCGCCGATACTTCATTACAGAAATAAGCGAGCCAATAAGCATAAAATCACATCAAATGTTAAATTAAAGAAATACACAATTTGTCATTCTCAACAAAGTAACACTTAACACTACAAATAGTTAGGAGTAAAAATAATTTTGGTTGCTGCTGGGATTTTTATGCTAGCATGATCGAACTGGACAAAGTTTCTGCATGGAAACTTTGAAATCGTAACTAAATCAGCCTACGGTGAAGAGTCTTTTCATCTTTGGGCCAAGAAGAGTTTTGGTGCAATTTCGAATCAATGGAAATCTGTAGCCAAAACATATTGCCGAGCAATTGCGGGCCTCGGTTTATGGGTTCGTATTGCATGTCGGCTTTATAAGGAGTTAAAAAATGGCTTCTGATGTATCTGAGAGCGGTCACGCGCCGCTGGGCTATTCGCCTGCTTACGCGTCTGATTACAGCACCCCTAACTACAACAATGTGTATGATTCCGCGTCCTCTAACATGTCTGCGGATAAATCTGCAACACAAGCTACCAGTCAACAGACTCTGACACAAAGGCAACAATCTAGCCTTGCAGTTGATCCCGACACTGGTCCTCATGATCAAGCTACGAACAATCCCGAAAATCAGACAGATACTGATCAAATAGCAAAAGAAGTTGACGACTTTTTTGCACATTTAGATAGCCAACCAGGCGAAAAGTGGGTAGAGTTAGTAAAAGAATCAAACCAAAAGCGAATAGAAGAGATTAAAAAATGGCGGACACAACAACAATCCACTGGGAGCTAGTATTACGTACTGTCAAATCGCGACTCAATAGTTACTTCAACCTAACAATAGCAATTGACCAAGATATTATTGATGAAATTAGCTTTAGATTGTGGTCATCCGGTTACGCAGTGAACGACAAAGAGAGCATAGTCAATGCAACGTCGATAGAACTGGTTAGTTTTACTGGCCAAATTGCATTTTGGATACAAAAACTCAAACCTTTGAATATCGTACACGTCCCTCCTGGCAGCACAAAAATCCTCAACATCAATGAACTTGCCGCAGTGCTTCTTGCTGAGGCAATTTGCTTTATAAAAGTCAAAAAATCTAAGTTCCCACCTCAACTCATTGCCCCATGGGCAGACAGTCTGCGTAGCGACATTCACAGCCCACAGAGCTGCGCAACCACCTTGCATGCGCTAACTATTTGATGTGGTAAATAGATAAGAAGACATTTACCCCCCCTCGCGCACACTCGCATGTGCCTCTTGCAACAAATCATCTTCCACCACCAGCGGTAAATCCAGCACAAAGGTCGTGCCTACCCCTACCGTGCTATGGACGCGGATGTGGCCTTTGAGGAGTGAGGTGATGATGTTGAAGCTGATGTTGAGGCCCAAGCCGCTACCGCCCTGCCCTAGCTTAGTGGTAAAAAAGGGGTCGAAGATGCGTTTGACATTCTCTTCGCTAATACCAACGCCATTGTCAATAAATTGAATCTGCACTCGTCCAGCGACTGGCTGACTGGCTTTGATGCGCATTTCACCTTCCACGCCCTCAGTAAAAGCATGCTTTAAGGCATTATTGATGAAATTCGTGATGACTTGGCCGAAAGGGCCGGGGTAGCTTTGTAATTTAATTTTTTCTGGTATCTCGAGCACGATGTGGTGACCCGCAGGACGGATTTGGCTCATCATGGTTGCCACGATTTCGTGCGTGGTTTGGGCGAGATCAAATTCCCGGCGCTGGGCGGTAGTTCTATCCACTGCCACTTGCTTAAAGCTATTGACCAAATCCGCCGCACTTTCTAAGCCGCGCAAGATCAAGACAGATGCTTCGTGCGTATCGTCGAGAAAGCGTTCCAACTGGCTAAAGTGTAGATTTTGCGCTTGCATGGCCATTTGCATTGCATCGGTTTGTTCTTGCAGCACCGAGGCAATCGTCAAACTATTCCCGATAGGCGAATTGAGTTCATGCGCGACGCCCGCCACGAGCGCGCCTAATGCGGCGAGCTTTTCTTGCGCGACCAATTGTTCTTGTGCTTGCTGCAATTGGTGATAGGTATTAGCGTTGTCGAGCGCGATTGCGCCATACGCACACAGAGTGCGGAAAATTAGCTGTTCTTGCTCAGCATAGGCTTTAGCCGGCAAGGCTTGCACCGTCATCACACCGATCACACGACCATCGACCATCAGCGGCCCAAATAGCATCGATAGCGTAGGGTTGGCACCGGGGCTAATCGTTTTTTGCGCTTCATGCCCCTCTAATTCGATCAAAAACTCACGCCGTTCCCGCACACAGCGGGCGCAATAGCTATGTGGATGCGTCAGCGGTACTTTGTGCTCAGGCAGTGTGCGCCCGCCTTCTATCCTCAGCGCAGAGGTTAAGCCCTGCGCATCGAAATCCATCATATAGATCGCAAAATAATTGACCTCGATCAAGCCATGCACATGCCTATCCAGCGCACGAAAAACGGCAGCAGCGTCCAGATGGGCGGTGATTTCTTGGCCAATCGCGCTCAAGTGCGCCAACGTGGTACTGGTTTGCTGTAACACCTGCGCCCGGCGCGCTTCGGTTTCGGCAAGCTGCCTATGGTATTCGCCTTCGGCTTGCGCTCTTTCAGTTTCATGCCGCACCTGCATGGCAATCGCGCGGTTCGTCGCCTGTTGGCTATGAATTTTTTCGCGCGCAGCATTGGCTTGACGCACCACCGCGAACGCAGTTTGAAAATCTCCCGAAGCGCTATGCGCTTGCGCTACGGCATCGAGCAAATTACCGGGTACGGTATAGCCTTCGATGCTATCGGCAATATCCAAGGCTTGACGCAAATAATGCAAGCTGGCGCTACCCTGTGTAATCGCATTCGTTTCTAGCGCGGGTTGCCGAGCGTGGATATCGGCCAGCACCTGCAAGGCGGCGATTTGTTTGTGGGCGTCACTATTTTGCCGTGCAAGCGCGAGCGAAATCAGGGCCGCGCTAATCGCCGGTTGCGCCTTATTCAAACGCAACCACGCATCAGCTTGACCACGCAAGGCGGTGATTTCGAGTTCAGCCTGCGCCAACACCGAAGCGCGCTGCTGCAATTGACCAAACCACGCTAGCGCCGCGCGATTATCGCCGCGATCCAGCGCCAGCTCGCCCATGCAACGCAGCGCTAGCGCGTAGGTGCGCGAACCCGCGAGTGGGGCCATGGTTTGTAAGGCTTCGCTGACTAACTCATGCGCCGCATTTAAGCGCCCCAATTGGCGCAGGGTTTCAGCGCTTTGCACGAGACATGCGCCAATTCGACTAGGCCAACCCGTGGGGCGCGCTAAATCTAAGGCCCGCTGCGTCCAATCCAGCGCGGTGTTGTGTTCGTTTAAACAGGAAAAATCGCTGCTGGCGTTGATCATGGCGTAAATCGCGCGCCCGATTTGGCCTGTTTGCAAAGCACTTTCGCGCGTGCGCAAACGGTAGGTAATCGCGCGCCCGAAATCGCTGGTTTGGCTAGCGAGGCGGCTTAAGAAATCGTTGACGCAAGCATATAGCGCTGGATGCAGGTTTTCCATATCGGCATGGAAATGTCTGTCCCAATGTTCCTCTGCCGCTTGCGGGTCACGAAATGCAGCCGACACCGCGAGCGAGGCTTGCGCTAAATCGACGCGTAGTGTGTCACCGCCCGCTAATGCGGCTTGCGCCATATTCACCATTTCTTCGTCATGCGCGGCATAATCGCCACGGTCATTTTCAATCCACGCCATCAACCAATGCGAATCGGCACAACCGATTTCATCCATCAATTCGGTGAAAATGGCAAACGCTTGTTGCGCCAGTTCAAAGGCGGCATCTAATTCGGCAAACAACCATTTTGCTTCGCCCCGCACCAACAAAATGCGCGCCGCGAGCTGACGCCGGGTGGCTTCGGGAATGCTGGCTTGCGCTTCCGCACTGGCTAGCCGGGCTTCTATGCTATCGCTCAATTTCAAGGCATAGCGCGTATCGCGTTGGCGCATATGCCAGACCATTTCCACCTGCAAGGGCAATTGCTCGGCAAGCGGGCGTGCTGGCTGCTCCAATTGCGCTTGGAAGACTTGCAAATCGTCTTGATGGATAAACATTTCCATGGCCAAACGCCGCCCTTTCGCTAAACTAATTTTCGCTAAACTATGGCTTCGTTGTCTTTACGCTGCTCACGTGTCACTTGCGGAATTTCTAGGGTGAAGATGGTGCCTTTACCCAATTCACTGTTGGCGCTAATTCGCCCTTGTAGCAAGGAAGTGGCGATGTTGTAGCTGATCGATAATCCTAGGCCACTACCGCCCTGTCCCATTTTCGTGGTGAAGAATGGGTCAAAAATACGGGACAGGTTTTGTACCGCGATGCCAACCCCATTATCCGAAAACTCGATGATGACCTGTCCCGGTTGTTCTTGCCGGGCGGCGAGCAACATGCGGCCTTTGCGGCCATCTTCAAATGCATGCAACAAGGCATTGCTAATGAAATTTGAAATGACTTGACCAAACGGGCCGGGATAGCTATCCATCAAAATGCCAGCCGGAACTTGCAAGGTAATTTCGTGACCGGTCGGACGAATTTGATTCATCAAGGTGGCAATAATTTCATTACAGGTTTGCTGCAAATCAAACACACGTCGATGTGCCGCGGTGCGATCCACCGCCACTTGTTTAAAGCTATTGACCAGCTCTGCTGCGCTACGCAACCCACGCACAATCAAAATCGAGGCTTCTTCAGCGTCCGCCAGATAGTCTTGCAATTCAGCGGCGCGCATGCTCTGTCCCTGCATTTTTTCATCCATCGCCAACGTCTTCAATTGCAAGGCGCTCGCGATGATTAAGCTATTGCCGAGCGGCGTATTGAGCTCGTGCGCGACGCCCGCCACGAGCGAACCGAGCGCAACCAATTTTTCTTGTTCGACTAACTGGGTTTGGGTTTCCTGCAATTGTTGATAGGCATGGGCATTGTCGAGCGCAATCGCGCCATAGGCACACAGCGAGCGAAACAGATGGCGCTCGCGCTCGCCAAAGGCATCGTCTTTCATCGATTGCACTGCCATCACGCCCAATAAGCGCTCGCCTATCATCAAGGGCGAAAACAAGGCCGTGCGATTGAGCATGGTGCCGGGCACTTGCGCTGGGCTACTGGGGTCTAGCGTCAACACCAAATCCCGTTTTTCCCGCGCACAGCGGGCCGAGGTGGCATCAGGATTAGACAGCATGACACGGCCAATTGGCAAAGGTTGCCCGGCTTCCATGCCAAAACTACGGCTCAAGGCTTGGCCATCGGGTTCGGTCAAATACACGGCAAAGCCATTCACATCAAGCAAGCCTTGCACATGGTGATACAGCGTTTGAAAGACTAAGCGCGTATCCAGTTGGGCGGTAATTTCCTGCCCAATCGCCGATAAGCGCTCTAGCGTTTTACTGGTTTCTTGCAAAGTTGCCGCGCGCCTTGCTTCAGCTGCGGCCAATTGTCGGTGGTAAGCTCCTTCAGCCCGCGTGCGCTCAGTTTGATAGCGTACTTGCATCGCGATCGCGCGATTAGTCGCTTGCTGGCTATGGCGTTTTTCGCGTGCGCTAATCGCTTGCAGCGAAGTGTTATACGCTTGCGCCGACAAACCCAAACGCGAATACTCGCGCGCTAAGGCGTCTAACACTTCGGGCGGGATCGAATAGCCTTCGATTTGCGCGGCTACTTTGAGTGCTTGCTGTAAGTAGTACAAAGCAGGCTTGCTCGCACCGACTTCAGGCGGAGCCGGTAAATCATGGCGGCTATGGATATCGGCCAGCACTTTCAATGCTTCGATTTCGTGATAGCGATCATTTTGCTGTTGCGCTAATTCAAGCGCGGCACGGGCGGCAATCAAGGCTTGCTCGGCTTGCCCCAGCCAAGACAAGGCATGCGCCTTGCCCCGTAATGCATCCATTTTGAAATCGACGTGCTGCAAGGCAGCGGCGCGCACTTCGAGCACGGCAAAAGTTTTCAGCGCACCGTCGTAATCCAACATTGATCGCACCAAGGATGGCACGGCGCGTGAGGCCAACCGCCAGCGCCGCCTCATAGGCATAGACAAAATACGTCGCCGAGCTGCCGAAATTGCCATGCTTAAAATGCACTAGCGCACAAAAATTGCGGGCAATGGCAACCACTCCCGGCGGTAAATCCACATTGTCGTGCAAATAGCGCTCACCCCAGCGCCGCTCAGCTTCGGCAACATCCGACATCACCATCCAACAGGCATAATCCAACTCAAAAAACTCGGCACGGATCATATCGCCACTGGCCAAAGCCAATTCTTTCGCGGCGATCAAATACTCAAAACTGGTCGGCAGTTGGCCAAGATCAGCCAGTACTTGCGCTGAAATCCAATAGGCATCGCACAGTTCATGATGACGGCCCAATTCTTGCGCTTTTTGTAGACTAGTTTGGGCGAGTTGCAGGGCTTCTGGCAATTGACTGGTGAGCCACAACTGGTGGCAAATCGTCAAATCCACCCGCAGCAGATAGCGTTGGCGCAAGGCTTCATCGCTCAAAAGCGATAACAATTGCCGGATTTCTTCTATCAATTCCTGTTGTCGGGATTGATTCCGCTGGCTCATATACCACGCCAGCGACACTAAATTCTCGAGGCGTGCTAAACCCTCAGCACAACTTTGCAGTTGCTCTAAGCGATCCACTTCCTCATTGAGCGCAAACATCTCCATACTGTTTTTCGTGATCCCCTCTGGCACTGCTGATAT
>JACPVY010000304.1 GCA_016197345.1 Burkholderiales bacterium | reverse complement strand
GATCAAAAACCGCGCGCATGCAGTCGATAACGCGCGTAGCATATCGAGAAAGTCTTCGTTCAACTTGGCGTATCGCGGTTCTTGGTCGCGATGTTAATTCGAGTTACTGGGGTTTCGTCGCGTGAGTACGTTGGCAACGGGCGGTCGGTCATTGCCCAGGCATCAACTGCTAGCTGCCACATCATGCTGAGCGCCTCTATTGGGTATATCGGCGATTCACTCTCATCCATTGCACTCAAAGAAGCCTTTATAACCGGCCACTTTGCACGGGCGGCACGACGGGCAGCGGAATTATCGATCAGATCCATAATGGGATTTTAACACTTCGCCGGACCCGTAGCTGCACAGGTTCCCGTCGTGGCGAGCCGCGCATAATGATTTTCCCGTCGTTGCGAGCGCAGCGTGGCAATCCATGGAACCAATGTCGTCTTTGCGAGCCTGCGCAGCAGGCGTGGAAATCCACTCGGTCTGCACATTTTTCAATGGACCGCCACGTCCCTCGAACTGCGTTCTCGGTCCTCGCGGAGACGCCGGTAATTTTAATGGTTTCATTGCGAGCGCAGCGCGGCTGCTATTGTCGTCTATGCGAACGTAGCGCGACCGTTATTGGCGTCCTTGCGAGGCGCGAAGCGACTTGGCAAACCAGTCGACACCCCGCACGCAGTGCGCCTTCTTCGCCAACCTGATGCGGTACTGGTAATTTGACGACTGTATCTTATAGGCTACAATTAACATGTGCGCATCGAACAGACTGACGAGTTCCGCGAATGGATCGCTAACCTCAAAGATAGGGTAGGACGCGCAAAAATTTTAGTCCGCGTGGATCGCCTTATTCACGGCAATCCAGGCAAGCACCGGGCTCTTACCGAGAGCGTGCACGAACTGAAGATCGATTTTGGTCCGGGCTATCGAGTGTATTACGCGCAGCGTGGGACCCGGCTGTTGTTGCTTCTGGCCGGCGGTGATAAGGATTCACAGTCTCGAGATATTAAAGCGGCACTAGAATTAAATCGGAATTTTCGCGAGTAAGAATGTATGTC
>JACPVY010000201.1 GCA_016197345.1 Burkholderiales bacterium | reverse complement strand
TGTGGCGCTAAGAAAAGCTGGCGCCGCAATTGCTGGCGCTGTTTCGCACTTAAACGCCACGGTTGTTGGCCAAACAGATGGAGGCTGCCTTGCTGTGGTGCAAGGCTAGCCGCTAGCGTTTGCATGAGCATAGTTTTGCCAGCACCTGAGCGACCGATGATGGCGACTTGCTCGCCAGCCGCAATGCTCAGCGAGATATCCTGCAGCAGCAGTTTGTCAGCGCTATGCGGCGCTGCGAGGCTGACTGCGTCTAATACTAGCGCTGCAGGTGGTGTCGACATTGTTATTGTAATAAGCCGGCGTTACGGGCAGCGGCTTCAATCGCGCTATAGTTTTCTGCCTTGGTTGGAATGAAACGGGTGGCACGTTGCAGTTCGAGAATTTCTAAACCCTGAGGATCGCTTTTTTTCGATTTTGGCTGCGAGCAAATACGAGCGTGGCATCAAATGGCCTGAAGTCGAGGATTCGGCTCCAAAGCTAAAGGTTTTCCCTTTTAAATCAGAGAGTTGCTTAATGTCCGGGTTGGCGCTAATGAAGACTGATTTGAATTTCTCATCTTCTTCGCGCTGGACCAAGGGAATGACTTGATTTTTGCTGCGAATTTTTGCTTGGACAAAGGTAAAACCGCCAAACCAGACCATATCCAATTTGTTATTCAGCAAGCCTTCGACGGCGGCGGCGTAATCGGTGACGGGGGTAAATTCGACGGGGATGCCGAGCTTTTGCTTCAAATAAGCGCCTAAGGGCTTGAATTTACGTTGCAATTGGGTTGGCGCTTCATCAGGAATCGCCGACACGCGCAACACGTTTTCGGCGTAGGCTGTGGGCGCTGCAAATACCGAGAGCAGCGCGCCGGTTAGTGTGCTGATTGTGATGCTGGCAGCGAGTGCTAAGCGGCGGCGCTTGGCTGAGCTGAATGGACTAGCGGAACTGTTTTTCATGGGCAATCCTTTTGTGTAAGAAAATTGCTGCAGTGCATTCTGATTTCGTTGCCGCCGATTTTGGCTAGCGAATTTGCGCGATCAATTGGAGTCACAATCGCGCTAGACGCGACGTTAATCGTGGTTATTCAACAACGAAAAGTGTCAGTAATCCATCCATAAAGCGAAATATTGCGCTGCTATGCAAACTGCTTACGCTGCAATGCAAGAACCCGCTCACGGTTGTCGGCTATGATAGCAAAATCACAGTACGGCATAGCTGCCGATCTTGAATTTCTCCTGCGCAATAGCGTGTCCCCGTTCTCACATACAAGGTTGCTTCGTATGAACATATCGCCTCCGCCCCCGTCCGATAGTCGCCTTGCTAGAGCCGTTTCGATGCCGCCAGAAGACGTTGTAATCACCGACGAAGCCGATAAATTGCGGCAAGTTCGTGCTGAATTGCTGGCTGGGTTAACTGCTCAAGCAGCATTTATCTCGCCCAAATATCTGTACGATGAATTAGGTTCACGTCTATTTGATGCGATTTGTTTGCTGCCGGAATATTATTTGACGCGCAAAGAAAACGAGATTTTTGCGACACATATGGCAGAAATTAGCGCTTGTTTGGGGCGAGATGTCTGCCTGATCGAACCGGGTGCGGGCAATTGCAGTAAAGCCGCGCGTATGTTTGCTAGCCTACAACCCAAGCAATTTGTGGCGATTGATATCTCCGCGCAATATCTACATGCCGCGTTGCAACCGCTACGCATGGCCTATAGCGAGGTCGAGATTATTGGCCTAGGAATGGATATGGCGGAGCAACTCGACTTGCCGCCAGAAGTGTTACGTAAGCGCCGCGTTTTTTTCTATCCAGGCTCATCCATTGGTAACTACACCCCCGAGCAAGCTTTGCAATGGTTGGGTCGTTTGCGCGCCGCCTGCGATAGCGATGGTGGCTTGTTGATTGGCGTCGATTTGGTGAAAGAGAAAGCCATCTTAGATGCCGCTTACGACGATGCGCTAGGGGTGACTGCGGCATTCAATCTCAATCTACTGAACCATACCGCGCAGATTTTGCAAGCCGATTTTAAGTTGGCAGATTGGCAGCACAAGGCATTTTTCAATACCCAACAAAGTCGTATCGAAATGCACTTGCAGGCGCGGCATGCGGTGCAAGTCAATTGGCCAGATGGTGGCCGTCACTTTGCTGCTGGTGAAACGATCCACACTGAAAACAGCTATAAATACACGGTCGGCGATTTCAGTGCATTGTTGCGTGACGCTGGGTTTGCACCGCAGCAAGTGTGGCAAGACAAAGATCGGTGGTTTGCCTTGTTTTATGCGAGGGCGGTATGAAGTCGGCGCCTGATGTAGTAGTGCCAGATTTGCTGACGCTGTTGGCGCGCTTTCAAGGTGTGCGCGCTGATACGCTAGCGCTAGTGACGGGGCTGACGGAAGAGGATTGCTGTGTGCAGGCGATGCCTGATTGCAGCCCAACCAAATGGCATTTAGCCCATACCAGTTTGTTTTTTGAGACCTTTATCGTCGAAAAATTTAGCCTTAGCGGCCAGTTCCAGCCTTTCCACCCAAGCTTTAAAATCTTGTTCAATTCGTATTATCAAGGAGTGGGTGAGCAATTCAAACGCGCTAGGCGGGGTTTGTTGACTCGTCCTAGCCTTGATCAAGTGCTGCTCTATCGCGCCCATGTAGAGGCACAAGTGCAGCTATTGGGGCAGCGGATACAAAGCGGCGGCAATCTCACATTTCAGCGTGAATTTGCGGCTTTGCTGGAACTTGGTATGCAGCATGAACAGCAGCACCAAGAGTTGATTTTGACCGACATCAAATATCTGTTTTCATGCAATCCCTTGTTGCCTGCATGGCGTGACGCTACGGTTGCTGTCGATGCTACTGCCGCCGCGCGGCCACGTCAGCGTG
>JACPVY010000200.1 GCA_016197345.1 Burkholderiales bacterium | reverse complement strand
GCTTGAGTCGCACGGGGGCTAGGCGCAGTCTTCGCAAAGCATTTACCTCGATCCCCCTAAAACTAAAGGCGCTCGGAATTAACCGAGCGCCTTTTTTTATGGCTTATCGCTGATTTCAGACATGAAGCTTACTTTTTCTTGCCGGCTTTCTTCACTGCTTTCTTTGCCGCTTTTTTGACTGGCTTAGCCGCGACTTTCTTTGAAGCTTTTTTGGCCGGAGCCTTTTTCGCCGGAGTTTTCTGAGCTGGTTTCTTCGCAGCCTTTTTGGCAACTGGTTTGGCCGACTTGGCCGGTTTCTTCTTTGCGGCTTTCACTCCCACCCTAGAAGTCTTTTTAGCCAACTTAACAGCGGATTTTTTTTTCGAGACGGCTTTTGTGGAGCCGCCTGATGATGAAGCTGATGAAGTTGATGATGTGCCTAGAATTTCCTCTATCGCTTCCTGCCCACGAGGCAGGGCGTGAGTCACCGGTTCATCGCTCGGCGAGGCTGCGGTAGCCGAGAAAGAGAAACTGCTAAATGAATCTGTTACGCCGAGCGCCTGTTTGGCTTGCGCATAATACTTTTCCCTGCTGGCTTGGCCGTTCAATCCGCCGTTGATCTTTCTGGTGATTGCAGTGAAATCCGGAATGTCGGCAAGTTCGTTCAGACCGTTCTGCTTCCAGTACTGGCAGGCGGTTTCAAATCCGACCTGAGTTGTCGAGGCTAGGTCTGGATTTCCTTCAAGGTCGAGTCCAAGCAACTGACCATACTTTCTGTAATTGAACCGTCCTGTGATTTGAATCGGCCCGCGACCTTTGTAGCGTTTGCCGTCGCCTTTTTGTGTATTGCCAAGTCGTTTGGCCAGATCGCTGGGCGGTTCGTAACGTTTCTGAGCCGAGGTTGGCCCCCAAATTTCTTCAAAGAATTTCAACTCGCCGGATTCGTGCGCGATCTGAGCCAGAAAGGCGGCTTCGCGCATCGAAGAGTTAATGTCATACGTCGGCATAATGTTATTCAGGAACTGCACGTATATCTGGCGCTTAAATAAAAATCATTTTATTACAAAAAAATTAATTATCGTTATTATTTTATAAGATATTTCTTAACTAACCGAAAAGCAATTCTATGGATATAAAAGATGATC
>JACPVY010000361.1 GCA_016197345.1 Burkholderiales bacterium | reverse complement strand
AGGTTTTCTGCCTCGCCCTTAGGCAAATACTGCATGCCCAATAATTCCGTCAGGCGGCCACGCACCACCGCAGTTTCCATTAACACTGGTGAATAGCCGCTCGTACTTGCAGTAGCTAATAACAACGTCAACCACCGATATAAAGGCGCATAACCGAGCAACGCTAATGCTTGTCGCAACGATTGAATTTCACGTCCCAATCCAAATCCTGCCGAATTAATAAAGCGTAATAATTTATACGAAAGTGCGGCATCACGTTTTAAGGCACCTTCCAATTGCTGCACATCGGCGTTTTTCTTCACCATTTGCATCAGCTGCAAAATAACTGTTTGTGCAGGATTTAAACCTTTTACCGGATTACCAGGGCGCGGGGTTAAATGCAATTTGCCCACGAAGGCATCTAAACCTAAAGCCGCGCAAGCATCAAAATCAGCCCAAGTAGTCACTGGACGGCCAACCATACGGACAGATGATTGTTTCAGAGACGCATAAGCACGCGCTTGCGCAGCCACATCCGCTCCCGAAAATTTCACTTCCACATAAGAAACATCATGCAGCAGATTTTTATCGAGTTTCGTTAAATCTGCGTCGCGTAGCGCAATCCCGACACCGCCTGCCCGCAAACCGCGAATAGCAGACAAGGTATCTTCATTATCAAAATCTTTGCGTGCTAAGGTCAGCACAGTATATTCCGGTGGCATTGCATGCAATGCATCAGTTGAAAGCAATTCCGGAACCGCATCTACAAATAAAATCTTTTGGCGCAATAACCAATCGCCATCTTCATTGACTAATTGATCCGCAACAAAACCCATCAAGGATTCCATATCTTCAGCAGTTGGCTTTTCAGTGCCGGATAACTGCCACGACAATTCATAACCCATTACGCGCTGTTTCGGGTCCAATAATGGTTCCCGCACGATAAAATTTGTATCTAGCATTTTATTTCCACATTACAAAAATGCGCAAAGTGCGCAGCGCTCAATACTTTTTAACTTACAAACTATAAGGAGCGATCAGATGTCATGCAAAGTCTTTTTATACCTGCAGCGAAACACAAAAATACGATCCGCAAATGTAAAAAAACTCACTCAAAAGTTTTTTGAAGCACCCTGTCGCCAACAATTAAAATCCTAGACTTTCCAGCAAATCATCAACCTGACCTTGGTCGGCAACAACTTCGGTATTTCCTTCTGGATTAATTTGTGGCCCATTCAAAAGTCCTGAACCAATATCGCGCGTCAATTCTGCGGGGGCGTAGTCGAACAACAATTGTGCAAGCTGGGTCTCAAGGCTATGCGCAATAGTCGTCACTTTTTTAATCACCTGCCCCGTCAAATCTTGAAAATCTTGGGCCATCATAATATCCATCAGATGCGCCCTAGTTTCCGTTGCCGCTACTTGCGAGTGATTCAGATATTGCACAGTTTGCTCTGCCAGTTGACGGAATCGCGATTCCGAAAACTCCTGCTGCAAAGCGCCCTGCCAGTCAGCACTTAAGTTCTTTGCACCATCGTCTATTGCTTGTTGAAGCGGACCAGCGGCGTCCGTCGCATTGAGCACACGCTGCGCGGCTTGCTCACTCATGCGGGCAACATAATCGAGACGATCACGGGCATCTGGAATATCATGCGCCGCTTTTTCGATCAGTTTGTCCAAGCCTAGGCCACGCAGACTATCGTGCAATGCGCGTGTCATATGCCCAACGCGCACCAAAAACTCTTCGTGTTTGCCTAAATTGACGGTAGCAGATCCATCCGCGACGGCCTCAATAGGCGTTGAAGATGGTTGCTCCACGTCAAGCTCCGACTTTTTCAAGTTTTTCAAAAATCTTAGTCAGTTTTTCATCCAAGGTCGCTGCCGTAAATGGCTTAACCACATAGCCATTGGCACCAGCTTGCGCCGCGGCGATGATGTTTTCCTTCTTGGCTTCCGCTGTCACCATCAGCACTGGGAGCTTGGCGAGCTGTGGATCAGCGCGAATATTTTGCAACATGGTCAGACCGTCCATGTTTGGCATGTTCCAGTCAGATACGACGAAGTCGAAAGGTTCGGCGCGTAATTTGGCAAGAGCCATAATTCCGTCTTCAGCCTCGTCAACGTTGGCATACCCCAGTTCTTTAAGGAGATTTCGTACAATACGGCGCATTGTCGAAAAATCGTCAACGACTAAAAATCTCATCTTTGGATCAGCCATGAATTGCTCCGTTGATTCTCAAGTTCTGGTTATTGATAAGGGCGGTGCTGCACTTCAAGCATAGCACTTTCACTGCAATTGTGGGCTAATTGTGGGTAATTGACGCTGTCAAAACTCACTTCTCGCCCACATCTTCTACAAGCTGATGACAAACCGATATTTGTCATCGTCAATTCAACGGCCATTAGACCCGCAATGCACGGCCACCTTGGGTCGAGAGATAATTCAAAACCATCCCCGGCAAAGCGGGTAATGGTCCGACTTCATTCGTACCGCCCATCGCAATTGCTTCGCGTGGCATGCCGAAGACAACACAAGTTGCCTCATCTTGCGCGAAATTATATGCACCAGCATTTTTCATTTCCAACATCCCCGCAGCGCCATCTTTTCCCATGCCAGTCAAAATCACACCGACCGCATTTTTACCAGCGGCAGATGCCGCCGAGCGAAATAGCACGTCAACAGAGGGGCGATGCCGATTCACTGGCTCACCTTGGTCTAGCTGCGTCACATAGTTAGCACCGCTACGTGCTAATAGAAGATGGGAGTGCCCGGGGGCGATATAGGCGTGCCCTGGCAAGATACGTTCGCCACCGGCCGCCTCATTGACTGAAATTTTACATAGGCTCTCGAGACGTCGCGCAAACGAGCGAGTAAAGCCTTCTGGCATGTGCTGTGCAATCAAAATGCCGGGACAGTCCGACGGCATTTGCAACAAGAATTCGCGAATGGCTTCAGTACCCCCCGTGGAGGCACCAATGATGATCAACTTCTCACTACTCGTCAAAGGATTGCGCACTTGGGGTAATTGCGTTGTACCCGCCTTCACTGCACCTGCAGGCAAGGCAACGCGTGGCTTAATTCGTGCTTTGGAAGCAGCGCGAATTTTGTCTGCGATCAAATCAGAATATTCGCGCATGCCACTTTGAATGGACAGCTTTGGTTTGGTCACAAAATCTACCGCCCCTAGCTCCAAAGCACGCATGGTGATCTCAGAGCCACGTTCCGTTAGCGAAGAAATCATGATGACTGGCATCGGGCGTAGCCGCATCAGCTTTTCAAGAAAATCCAAGCCATCCATTTTCGGCATTTCGACATCGAGCGTCAAAACATCTGGATTGGTTTGCTTGATTAACTCGCGAGCAACCAAAGGATCAGGCGCAACGCCAACGACTTCCATGTCCGATTGGCTACTGATGATCTCATTCATCACACTACGGATCAGCGCTGAGTCATCTACAATCAGAACCTTGATTTTCATAAATATGCTTTCTTGACATGGTTCTTGCGAGTTAAATAGACGCTAACTGGTTCTACTACACGCACCCCTCGCAGCGATACCAGCACCCCTGATAGCCAATTAAAACAATTCGACGTCGCCCGACACAGTATTTGTTTTGAGTTTGCTTGCGTAATCTTGTTCGCGCTTGGCCAAGGTATCGTTGTGTACTTGCATCAACTTCTTCACCAGCACTTTACCTGTACGTGGGAAGAAATAGACTTTGCGCGGATACACATCATTCAAATCCTCGGCGGTGATGCGCATTTTTTCTGCCTTTAGATACTTCAGGACAAACTCAGCATTTCGCTCACCCACATTAATCGCCGTGAAACCACGTAACACCGCGCCGCCACCAAATACTTTGGCTTCCATATTTTCACGCCTAGCAC
>JACPVY010000199.1 GCA_016197345.1 Burkholderiales bacterium | reverse complement strand
GGATTTCGGTCACGAATACGTGCATATCTCGAGCTCGATGCCCCATCACGACGAGCTTTCAAACTTGGTTTGACGAGCAAGGCATCATCGTTTTACCCGCAACAACCAAAGGGGGAGCGGCTGCTAGCAACGTGCCGCCAGCGCGATTTCGCGTACTTGCCTGCGTCAGCGCCATCACGCTTGCACTTTTTGGAAAATCTGCGTGAGACAGTAGCTTCATTGTTCTTACACTTTCACCGCAGCTATGAAGAAGCGGCACATATGCGCCGCTCTGAGGTGCGTGAAATTTTTGAGAGTAGCACCTTCCGCGACTGGAAGAAGGCCCGCGAAGCCGAACAGAAAATAGATGTTGCCGTGATCAATCGCCTCGATGTCGTCATCAAGGCACTAGGACAGGTCGGCAAGGCCATCGTATCTCGATGATGGACGGTAATGACAAGGTAGCGCGCAAACAAAGGAATGCAGAAATGGCAGAAATCGCATCATCCACAGCAACAGGGATTGCCTTGGCGACCGGGGCAATTACGGTATCTGGGTCGATTATCGGCGTGCAATACGATGCCTTGCTAGTGGGCCTAGCGGGCGGCCTGATTTCCCTGTCGTATCTTCCCCCTATGCCAAAGCTCAAGGTTGCCAGCACCATTTTTACTTCGGTGATGGTCGCAGGTTTTTTTGCCCCGGTTGCCGAAGCAATTGTCGCCAAGTATGCGCCTTGGATGAATGCCGGTAATCCATTGCGCATGGCGCTGGCTTTTGCGCTCGGTATTTGCGCGCAACGATTGATTCCGTTGCTGGTGAGCTGGGTGCAAAAAAAGGGAGGCGAGCAATGAATGTGCTCAATGCGTTCACCATGCTTGCCGCCTTGATGATTGCGTGGTGCGGTATCTGCGAAGCCATCAATGCGATGACCCGCAAAACCATGCATGTGATTCGGCTGGCTTGGATTGCGCTGGTGTTGGGGGCTGGTAGCGTGCTTGGCGGTCACGTTGAGCAGCCCGTCGGCGTCGACCTGAAAACTCACGCGCACGCGCGCCGCACCGGCGACCATCGGCGGGATGCCGCGCAGCTCGAAGCGCGCGAGTGAACATTTCAATTTGTCCGAGCTGGTTTTTTCGCAAACCGCAGTACGCCACAATCTCGACAATACGCCTGATGCGCAAGTGGTCGAAAATTTGCAACGGCTGTGCGCCACGCTGGAACAAATCCGTAGCTTGGTAGGCGCACCGATTCATATTTCCAGCGGCTACCGCGCGCCAGCGGTCAATCATGCAGTGGGTGGTGCGAGCAATAGCGCGCATTGCTACGGCTTGGCAGCCGATATTTCCGTGCCGGGGATGACGCCGCTAGCGCTGGCGCAGTTGATAGAGAAAAGCGGGATTGAATATGATCAGTTGATTTATGAAGGAACGTGGGTGCATGTGGGTTTGCGCGAGGGTGACGCCCGTATGCAGGTACTGACGGCGCATTTTAGCCAAGGTCACGCCTCGTATAGCGAAGGTTTGCCGGGCAAATCTGTGGGCTGACTGTAGTCTTGTGACGTGGCTAACAAGCAAAATGTTAGCCACGTCATCTATCAATCATAAATTACTTCATTGCAATTAAATAGTTCGCTGTGCAATGTATCTTGATGACATTATATTCCGTCAAGGCAAATGTTATTTATTATTCGTTTTATGTTAAATCCGTTCATAATAAAACATTGTGAGTTGGCAATAAAATATCATTTGCATTTGAGTCGATATTTCTTTATAATTACATTTAATTATTCACGAAATAATTGTTTTAACTCAATAAAATAAAGCATATTAAGTTTCATTACATCAATATATTGCTTTATACAAAGTCGTTCCCGGAAAACCCCCATTTTATTGCTTTTGAAGAACCGAATTCGCACAGCGGTTGCGTGCGTCTTGGGTATCCCTTTTTCTGCGAAAAACACATGCTTTGGCGCTGACTGGTGCTTCATGTGCGGTAGAACTCGCCTGTCTTTGTCATTCACGTTGCAAGCATTACACGATAGCGGTGAATGCATTGCGGGTTTGTTATTCGCAAACGGCTTTTTGTTTCTAAAAAAATACTTAATAAAGATTAACCCAAGGGAGAAAAAATGAATGCAGATATGACGTATGACGGGCAAGTTTTGACTTGGCAAGGCTGGGGAAAATTTAAAGCCACTTCGGGCTTGCCGAATTTGCAAAAACCGGAATTGCAATGCAACAAGGATGCTGCGATTCCCGAAGGGGTATATCGGGTTTTTCTGGCTAATCAAGGTCAAGCCCAAGACACTGGAAAGGGGCGCTGTGAATTACAACCAGCGTGGGGCATACAAACCGTACCGCGTGGGCTTGCTGCCGGGGAATGTGAGAAATATTGGGCTGGCTGGGGCTGGCATCGTGCGCGCCTAGAACCTTTTGACGCCGCTACAAAATTGAGATGTGCGCCGCTTATGCGCGGGGGCTTTTTTTTGCACGACTCCACCAAAGGTTATAGCCACGGCTGCATCGAGGTTGAAGGCCGCCTGTTTTCGATGCTGGAAAATTTTCGCCGCAGCAGCAGCAAAAAAAATACCATGACGATCAAAGTAGCCTATGTCAAAGGGAGGCCAACCAATGGCGGCACAAAAAAATAGAGCATGGTTGGCCTTGCCATTTTCCGCGCTACTGGCCGTGAATGTGTATGCGGATGAAGCGATTACCCTCAAACTGGAAAATAATTTGCCAGCATGCCTCACTTTTGGCAAACCAACCATTTACAGCGCAGAAGGTATTTTGTTTGCGAAAATTTCTTATGTGAAAAAGAACTCGACCGATGTCTGTGGCTGCAAATCGGCGGGTCACGCCTTTACTGCCACGGCTGGAAAGAAAGAAAACATGGTCTTTTTAATGAGCGGCAATCTCATGTTTCGCTAGGC
>JACPVY010000198.1 GCA_016197345.1 Burkholderiales bacterium | reverse complement strand
ATTTCCCGAATTGAGCATTTTCTTAAATGGTGATGCGGAATTTAAAAAATTCGCCGCGTCATTTTTGCGAGGGGCCGCAACTGGGGTGCATAGCCTTGAAGCGGTCCAACAAGAATTATCTGAAGAGGAAGTTGGTGGATTGCTGCCATTTCATGTGATGTCAGATATGAAAGCGCGATTAAATCAGTCGAAAAGTAGGGTTGTGGGTGTGTTATTTGGCGATGAACAATTGCAATTAAATGATAGCTCGGGCAAAGAGCGTTGGTTTCGGGAGCAAATTCAAGCAGGGCATCAGAATGCCGTAGGTGAAAATTACGCGCTTGAAATGAAAGATGAATCAGATGGCACTCGGCGCTTGCTGGATTTAATGCCTGTTTTATATAGCTTGCAATCAAAAGATATTACGTTTGTCATCGACGAAATTGATCGTAGCTTGCATCCCATGCTAGTGCGCAAGTTTCTCGAATTCTTCCTAAAAACCGTAGGGGAGGGGCGGCGACAAGTGATTGTCACCACACATGCTATATGCAGGGGCGGTTTGGCGCAGTACCTTTTTTGGGCAATCTCGATAGTTTGATGCAAACGGAAGAGGAGCCGTCGGCATGAGTTTGATCCAGCGCACGCGGCGTCCGCTTTCTCGAGACAAGCAGAGTTTTCGTGACGATAGATTATTCATCATTGCTTGTGATGACACCTATGCACCCAAGCAGTATTTTGATTTTTTCCAATTGCCAAGGGTGCAGGTGCAAGTGATCGCTACGCAAGACGGCCAATCCCATGCGCAATTTGTATTGCAGCGCTTGAAGGAAATCGCGTTCGATGAAGACGATCAGCGTTGGATGCTGCTTGATACAGATCATTGTACGAAAAAAGAACACCTACCAAGTTATTTGCAGGCCTTGAAAGAGGCGAATGAGGCGGGTGTGCAAGTGGCGTTAAGTTGTCCCAGTTTTGAATTTTGGCTACTGCTACACCATCTTGATTTAGCGGAAATCGGCGAATTAAAAAATGCCAAACAAGTGGAGGATTTACTCCGAAATACTTTAGGGACATACAATAAAACACGTTTGAAAGCTGAACATTTTCCGCCATCTTCATTGGCGTTGGCTTGCCGTAGAGCCGCAGCGCTAGATAATCCAAGCGAGACAATTCCTTCGATAAATGGCAGTAGGGTGTATTTATTGTGGCGTGAAATAGTGCAGGCTGCTTTGCCTTCGCAATTATCAACTGAGATGCAAATATTGCGGGATATGTTCGTTAATTTTCTCGCCTAATATCCTGCCTAATAAGCAGAGAACCTCGAACACATACTGCACTGTCCCCTTTGAGTTTCGTTTTTATCAGGAAGGCGAAGTTTCTCTGCACTCATTTGATGCCGCTTGCCACCGTTTTGTATGAGCCATCAATTTTGGGCAAGGCAAACCAAAATGTCGAACCCTGTCCCTCCGTGCTACTAAAGCCAATTTCTCCGTTCATTTTGGCGATCAAGGTTTTGCTGATGTGTAGGCCCAGACCTGTACCACCTTGTTGTCTGGTATCGGTGCTATCGGCTTGCGAAAATGGGGTGAAGATGCGCTCTTGGAAGGCTTGCGGCACACCCCGCCCACGGTCTGTCACTTCTACGCGATAGTGGGTGGCAGTGTCTAAAATGCGTACGCTCACTTTCTCGCCGGCGGGGGAAAATTTGGCGGCGTTGGAGAGTAAATTGGTGAATACTTGGGTTAGCCTTTCGCTATCCGCATAGACCATGCAAGCGCTGGCTGAAGGTAGGAGTTCGTAGCTGACATTGAGTCGTTGCGCATAGGCTTCGTTAATGTCAATGCCTGCTTGTACCAATGCTGCCAAATCCACAGCTTGCAAATTCAACGTGAATTTACCCAGCATTAATTTTTCCATGTCCAAAATATCGTTGACCAGATTACTCAGACGCTCACTATTTTTATAAGCGATACGGATCAGCTTGAGCGCCGGTTCTGGCAAAGGGCCGAGTACGCCACCTTCTAGCAAACCGAGCGAGCCACGGACTGAAGTGATTGGGGTGCGTAATTCATGGCTGACAACGGAAATAAATTCGGCTTTCAGTCTATCGAGTCGCTCTTGTTCGAGTTGCCAAGCGCGATTGCGGCGCACGGTTTGGTGATAGCTGACGATTGCTATCAGCAATAAAATCAAGGTCAGTGAATAGGGCACTTTCACGCCATCCCACCATTCGCGACGAATATCATCCATCGGCATCACGATAAACATAATAATGGGGAAATTCGTCAGACGGCGATACACGGT
>JACPVY010000432.1 GCA_016197345.1 Burkholderiales bacterium | reverse complement strand
TGTCGACAAGCAGGCATACAGTGAAGTCGTTGACGATGGTCATCCGGTGATTTTCGTGACTGCGCGTGACATCGTTCGATTGTTACGAGTGGCTGGCTACAGTACCCCTGACCTAGTCAACACATGGCTAGATGGCTTAGAAGCGGCCGCCCGTCACCAATGAGAGCCTCATCATACGAGGCATTCGGCTTCAACTCCCTCTTTCGCTGTCCGTTTTGAAGTCTTCTGTTGTTCCGCCTTGATTCTGCGAAATATAGCGGCCATAACCTCAGAGCACACACCGTTTCCGCATAGTTTCACTTGTTCGCGTCGGCTGCCAAACGGCAGTTTATGCTCGGTTTCACCGCACATTGCATGAAGAAGCTCTGTAGGCTGAAGCATGCGCAGAAGAGGAACATCACGCACCAAAGTGACAAGCCCAAAGCGATCAATAGTCGTGACAGTCCGCAAGGGTGCGTCAAGCCTTTGCCAGCCGCCGGCGTAATCTGAACCGTAATAGACGATTAGAAACGGAACGCCACGACCCAGCTCAGTAATTGCCCGTTCAGCACGATCGAGTGTCGCCTTTGCACGCCCTTCCTTGTAAAGTGGAGTCGCCTTATATGCCGCGCGCCACTCAATGACACTGTTTGCGCTTGCAGGCCCCTTCTTGACGTAAGCAAGTAGATGTTCACGAGTCGTAGTTGTACCATCTCGATCACAGACTAGGAACATCCTTTTTCGAGCCTGTGCAGACCCGAAGTCGGCCGAGTTTAGTAAAAGGTCGCTGACCGTGTATCCCAGGTTCTCTATAGACTCCACGAGCTCATTGTGCCGATCCCATTTCTTCATTCGGTTGACATTTTCAACTATCAACCAACGAGGGTGCATTGACTCCACCCAGGGAACAATACCAATTGCCGTTTCGCGGCTACGTTCAGTTCCAGGCTTCGCACCACGTGCAATTGAATGTGAAGTGCACTCTGGTGAAGTTAGTAGTACGTCGGGGCGATAGATCTTACCCAGCTTTGCAATGTCGACGTTCTCAATACGGTCGGTGACAATGTCGGCCTTGGGAAAGTTAGCCTTATAGGTTTTTGTCGCCAGGTCCCAAGCGTCAAGTCCAAGCAACGGTATCGCTCAGTCAAATGCATTCGACTCACGCCAGCTGAAGTTAAATGCAACCAGCTCTGCAAAATTTGCAAAGCGCTAGCAGCCATCCAGTTGCCCACCTCTTAATACCTGGTAGCATGTGTCTGTCGAAAAAAGAGGAAGTAAACCATGTTCAAGAAAGGTGATCGAGTAGAAATTTTGCCTGAGTTTCAGGACGATGGTGATGACCAATTTTGCTGGATTGTTCTGGATGACGAAGAGAAGGGCCGCGTGGACATCTGCCCCACAAATTTGGACCTTCCGATTCGGCCAAGGTACACAGTTCGAACTAACCAAATTCAATTGAGTCCTAATCCCGTCGGAGGATTGGATGCGCTTGTGAATTCTCATACATTGGCGCTTGAGTTCAGCCGTGCACTTAGATCTTTGCTGTCCTCCGAGGAAATGCAGGCAGTCGTTTTGCTCAACGCTTCCGAAGCTGATTCGCGGATATGCCACTCCCATGATTTTTGTGATGCAAATGTTGTGATGCATGATATTTTCCTTGCCCACGGAATGGACCCAGCGGAGCAAGGGGGCGCAGAGCGTTGGGGCCCGTTGTGGGATGACGCATGGAGTCTCGCGAAAGCTGCCGGCGTTGGATTCTCCAGTGAAGGGTATTCGCGTGAGACATGACCCTTCGCTCTGCAG
>JACPVY010000431.1 GCA_016197345.1 Burkholderiales bacterium | reverse complement strand
CTTAGCATTATGCAATTGCGCCGTCATCTGCATCGCCCCAGCTAACACAGCAAAATCGCTACGCAAGGTGGCATCGCTAATAGCAGCATCTTCTAGCGCAAAATGGACGCGCATAAAAAACAAGGCAGAACCGCTATCGCCAAATTGCGCAGAATCAAGAATATTGCAGCCGTGTTCAGCCAAAAAGCCAGAAACACGATGGACGATGCCGCGTTGGTCTGGGCAAGACAGGGTCAAAATATATTCGGGATGCATAATCGTTTCGTCGCTAGAGGCTTGCGCCATATAAAAATTTGCGCAAAGTGTGTTTGGAAAAACGATATTGTCTCATGGCTGGCATCGAGTTGCGGCTTAATTTGCTGTGAGAGTTTGCGCTCAACGATAGCGCGCTCCGATTCTGCCTTGGTCAGTAATTGCGAGCTACCCGGCTGTAAAAATTGATCTGGTGCAACCGCACAGGCACTGAGCAAGGCGCAGGAAGCGATGGCGGCGTAACGGGCATAATGCGCAAAACGAGGGAGAATTGTGAATGGCATGGTCGTGTGTTGATTCGTGTTGAGGGTTGTCAAGAGATTGGCAAAAAAGTGCGGCAAGTATGCCGCTTATGGCAGCGCCCCGCAAGCAAGCATCAACTTAGAAAAAAGCACGACCGTTCGTGTTACTATCTCGTCCGCAATCCTCATCAATCCCGATCCAGATTGAATGCCGCAAACCTGCGCTACATTAGCAACCGTAAGCAGCACAATCGCGCTAGCGCCGCTGCTATCTTGGCTGTCCAACATCAGGAGACCTGTATGAACACCAGTTTGACCACTCTAACAAATCAGCAATATCGCCTCGCCGCCCGCCCTGTCGGCATGCCGAAAGATAGCGATTGGCAATACACCGAAGAACCCTTACGCGAATTGGCTGATGGCGAAATCACCGTCGAAACGCTGTATTTATCGCTCGACCCGGCAATGCGCGGCTGGATGAATGAAGGTAAATCGTATATTCGCCCGGTCGCAATCGGCGAAGTGATGCGCGCGGGTGGCGTGGGTCGCGTGATTGCCTCGAAATCCGACAAATTTGCGGTGGGTGATTTTGTTTCTGGCGGGATAGGCGTACAAAAATACTGGCAAGGCGCAGCAGAAGATAAACATAGCGGCTTTTACAAAGTCGATCCGCGCTTAGCGCCACTACCAAAATACCTGAATGCGCTAGGCATGCCCGGCATGACGGCCTACTTTGGCTTGCTCGAGGTTGGTTTGCCAAAAGCGGGCGAAACCGTGGTCGTCTCCGGCGCGGCTGGCGCTGTCGGCATGACGGTGGGACAGGTCGCTAAGCACAAAGGTTGCCGCGTGGTCGGTATCGCTGGCGGCCCAGATAAATGCGATTTCGTCGTCAAGGAATTGGGCTTTGATGCTTGCATAGATTACAAAAATGGTTCAGTCAAAGACGGCTTGAAAGAACATTGTCCGAATGGTGTAGACGTGTATTTTGATAATGTCGGCGGCGAGATTTTAGATACCGTACTGACCCGCATTAATATGAAAGCACGC
>JACPVY010000293.1 GCA_016197345.1 Burkholderiales bacterium | reverse complement strand
TCTGTTGGCAAAAATTGCAGCAGGGCGCTCAAGATGGGTTGTGCTTGGTAGGGATCATTGCTATCGAAAGCAGTGTTGATTTGCAGGAGAAGGGTCGTTATTTCCCGTTTGCTGGCGTCATCTTTGATCGGTGTTAAAGGAGTTGTCGTTGCTTGCAAGGTATGGCTTCCGGCGTAGTGCGCAATCGCCGCTAAGGTGTCATCGTTCGCCGTTTGTAGCGCGGCAAGGGCTGCGTTAGCGTCATCGCCGTGTTGCAAACAACTTTCTAGCAAGGCTGCGGCATGAGCGATCTGCGGTAGTGCAAGGCTACCTGCTGCACCGCGTAATTTATGCACCAACGGGCTGGCATGTTGCGCCGCTAGCTGGATTGCTTGCATATTTTCAGGTAGTTCGCGGGCAAATTTGCGCAAGTATTGGCGATACAAATCTGCATCTTTCCAGGTGGCTAAGCCTAGCGTGAGGTCGATTGCGTGCTGCTGGGAATCCGCGGTTGCTGTGCTGGGAGGTGCTACTTGGCTTTTGGCTTGGCGTTGTGTATGCCAACTCAAAATTCGTTCAATGGCATCGTTGACGGCGAAGGGTTTGCTGATGAAATCGTTCATGCCAGCATTGCGTGCGGCAAGCTCTTGTTCTTTGAATGCCCCCGCCGTGAGTGCCAGGATAGGTATGTCGGCACAGCCAGGTAGAGCGCGGATAGCGGCGGTAGCTTGATAGCCATCCATCACTGGCATTTGTACATCCATCAAGATCACGTCGATTGCAGTTGGCTTTGTGCGCACACAATCTATTGCCTGCAGGCCGTCATTGGCGAGACTGACCTGCGCGCCTTCGCTCGTCAAAATATGGTAGGCCACATCGCGATTGAAGTCGCTATCATCCACCACAAGCAAATGCATGCCGCGTAGGCGTTGGGAATCGTGTTGTTCACTGATATCCTTCGGCCTTACATTTTGCCGGGCGCTGCAGGCCTTTCCAACCGCGTTGAATAAACTGGACGGCGTGATCGGTTTATTTAAAATTGCATCGACCAGCATGTTTTCATTGGCGGCGAGTAATTCCTCGCTTGAATAGGAAGACACCATTAACACGATGGGCGTGGTAGCGATGGCTGGCTGCGGCAGATTGCGAATACGCTGCGCGATGGCAATCCCATCTAGCTCAGGCATTTTCCAATCAAGCAAGATCACTACTTCTTTACTATGTTGCTGTGCTAATTGCGCTAATAAATTTTGCCCGGAATCGAAACTGTGAACTTGCCATGCGAGCGATTCAGCAGTCTGTTGTAGCGCTTCAAGCGCAAAGGCATTGTCATCGGCGATCAGCAAGCGCAAACCATGCATTTCTGGCGGAATGATCGCTTGGGCGGTGGCTCCTGATTGCCGCGCAAAGGGCAGTGTGAGCCAAAATTCGCTCCCCTTGCCTGGTGCGCTATTGAGGCCGATTTCACCGCCCATCATCGTTACCAGTTTGCGGCAAATCGCCAAGCCTAAGCCTGTACCGCCAAAGCGGCGCGTGGTGGAGATATCGGCTTGCGAAAACGAGTCAAAAATCAATTGTTGTACCTCGAGCGGAATACCGATGCCAGTATCTTGTACGGCAAAGCGGAGTGTCACCCGTTGCTCGTCGCCAGCCAGTAAGCTGACATGCAGAGCAACGTGGCCATGCTCAGTAAATTTAATGCCATTGCCAACGAGGTTAATCAAAATTTGCTCAAGGCGCAGGGCATCGCCGATCAAAAAGTCGATATGTGGCTGGGGTGGTGCAATGATCAGCTCTAAGTCTTTATCGGCGGCGTTGACAAACATCACCGTCGCCACCTTATCGAGCACTTCACTCAAACGGAAATCGGTAGCATCAATTTCCATGCGGCCCGCTTCAATTTTCGAAAAATCGAGAATGTCGTTGATGATGGCGAGCAAGGAATGGCAGGCGACATCAATTTTGCGCACGATACCTTGCGCTGTGTGCGGTAATTGGCTGCGCCCTAACATATAGGTCAAGCCAGCGATTGCATTCATCGGCGTGCGAATTTCATGGCTCATGTTTGCCAAAAAATTGCTTTTATAGCGATTTGCGCGCTCGGCGGCTTCTTTCGCTTGCGCCAGTTCGCTGGTACGGGTGCTGACTAGCTCTTCCAGATGGTGACGGTATTGTTCTAATTCTTCTAGGCCACGCTTGCGTTCGCTGATATCGCGGCTCAGCTCAACATAGTGGCTGATTTGGCCATCGCTTTGGCGGATGGGCATGATCATCGCTAAATCCGTGTATTCGGTGCCATCTTTGCGTCGATTCGAAATTTCGCCTTGCCAAGTCTGCCCATTTTTGAGGGCCGCCCACACTTGCGCAAATTGCGTGGATGGTGTCTTGCCCGATTGCAAGAAGCGAGGATTACGCCCCAGCGTTTCTTCTCGGCTATAACCACTGTTTTTGACAAAGGCATCATTGACGTACTCAATATTGGCGTGGAGGTCGGTGATGATGATGCTCTCGGGGCTTTGTTGCGCCACCTGCGCCAGTTTGATCAATTGCGCTTCGGCTTTTTTATTGGCGGTGATATCGAGTGAAATGCGGCAAATGAAGCGCGCCTTGCCAGTTTCATCGCAGACCGGAAACATGTGCGACATAAAACTATGCATTTCGCCATCAAGCGGGATTTTTTCTTCAAGCGAGTGGCGCGTCATCGTGCGCAATATCAGCGCATCATTGCTGCGAATTTGTGCCGCCACCTCTGTGTTGTACAGCTCGGCATCGGTTTTGCCTATGATTTCTGCTTCAGTAAGATGATGGATGCGCTGGAAATTCGGGTTGGCCAAATCATAGCGTCCCTCAATTGTCTTGAGTGAGAGCGCGGCAGGAGAGTTGCGGATGATGGCGGCTAACTTAAATTCGCGATCTGCCAACGATGCTTCAACATGTTTAATGTGGCTGATATCTTGTACTGTCCCGTTTAAGCCACTGACCTCACCATTCTTGTTGAAATAGGCAATCGCGTGGATTTGGACCCAGATCGCCTTGCCGCTACTATGCAGCGCAGGCAGCTCCAGATCAAAACTGGTACCGTGGCGCAAAGCTTGGCGTAGCGCGGCATTGAGCCGCTGCCATGCCGCTTCGGGGAAAAGGGTATGTCGTTGCTGCTTAAATGAGGGAATATCCGCGCGGCCAAAAATTTGATGGATTTCTTCGCAAATACTCAAGGTCGCACTGGCTTGTTCCCAACGCCACATGCCAAGCCGGGCAATACGCCGTGCTTGCGCTAGCTGCGCTTGGCTATGCTGTAATGCAGCGGTTCGTTGTTGTAGTAGGGTCGCGCTGTTGCTGAGGGCGACGGCGACGGTATTTGCTTCTTGAAAGTCGAGTGGACCTATTTCCAGCGCATGACCGGTTGTTAGTTGCTGCGCGGCAGTATTTAAGCTTGACATCGAACGTTCAATTCTGCCGCCAAGTAGCCAAGCTAATGCCAGTGCAAATAAGAGCATCGCCGTTAAGCTCAGGCAAATCAATTTGCTATCGACGGGTAGTGTTGGTGGTGGGTGGGTGAGGACTACGGCCCATTGTGTTTGCGGTGAAATTTGTAGCGTCTCGACACGCATGTCATCTGTGCCAATACGCCTTAGCCTAGCACCGCTCTCATTTCGACGCAGACGTTGGGATAGTACATCGTCTAAATAAGGAAGTGCTTTGTCGGCAGGGAAGTGCGCTACCGCCGAATGACGGGCGTCGAAAATGCGTGCCGTCGAATTGCTGTGTAAGTGCTGGCGCGCGAGAATTTTCTCGATTTGTTGCAGCGGCAGGATGATGCTGAGCAGATAGGTTTCTTGGCGATTGGCGGTCAGCCAAGTATCAAGCTTGATTTGCGGTGGAGCTTGGGCGGTAAATGCAATGTATATCGCGCTGCTGTGGTTGCTTGAGGCGGGCGGCGCTGGTATGGCATTGCCTTTTGGTAAAGCCGCCGAAAGCGGCTGGGCTGAATTGACGAGTTGTTGGCCATTGGCTGCAGTTAGCGTCATTTGCACACCACTGCCTTCTTCTTGGAATAAGGCCACCGCTCTCGCATGCAAGGCAGACCATTGTTGATTCGGAATGAGGGTCGAAGTGGCGAGTGTTTGGGCTAACAGTTTTGCCTTTTGCAAAGGCTCATCGACTGCGTGCATTAATTGTTGCGTGCTTTGGACACTGTCTTTTTCAAGCTGAGCTTGTTGTTCAGTCGAAATATGGAAGAACAGGATGGCGACCCCGATTGAGCCTGGCAGCAAGCACGCCACCACGAGCCAGATCAGTAAGGTGCGCACGGCATGCAAGCGTTGCTTGCTACATGGAGCAGAGATAGCGGGCATAGAAACCTCATGGCTATAACGCGAGTCATTATTACACATAAAATTTAACAGCGAATTGGCATCTCTTAACAGTAGACAAAATGCCTGATTTTGTTGTGTAAATCGGTATTTCTCAAGTCGCTATCAAACTGCAAAATCAACGGGATACGCCGTGCCTATCCTGTATCATCACTGCTATTCTTACTTCGCATAAATACTGTCATGATCGGTCGCTTGAGCGGGTTGTTGTTGGAAAAAAATCCTCCCCAAATTTTGTTGGATTGCCACGGTGTTGGCTATGAAGTCGATGTGCCGATGAGCACGTTTTATAACCTCCCCGGTTTAGGTGAAAAAACGACTTTATTCACCCATTTGGCGATACGCGAAGACGCCCATGTTTTGTTTGGCTTCGCTAGCGTGGAAGAACGGAGCGTCTTTCGCCAATTGATCAAAATTTCTGGCGTTGGCGCGCGTACTGCCTTGGCCATTTTGTCGGGCATGTCGGTTGGCGATTTAGCACAAGCGATTACCCTCCAAGAAGCGGGGCGCTTGATCAAAATCCCCGGCATAGGCAAAAAAACTGCCGAGCGTTTGCTGTTGGAATTAAAAGGTAAGCTGGGGGCTGATTTAGGGCATGCCTCGGGTGTGATGCAAAGCGACGCGAGCAGCGATATCTTGAATGCCTTGTTAGCGCTGGGTTATTCAGATAAAGAAGCGATGTTGGCCTTGAAGCAAGTGCCGAAAGAGGCTGGCGTATCGGAAGGTATCAAACTGGCCTTAAAAGCGTTGTCGAAAGCGTAAGTGATGGGCAACTGATGGGTAACCCACGAAAGTGTAAGCAATGAGTATTCAAACCGATCAATTTAGCCCGGCACGCATTATCGACGCCGCCCCTGCATCGCCGAATGAAGAAGCGATAGAACGCGCCTTACGGCCGAAGCAGCTTGATCAATATGTCGGGCAAGAAAAAATCCGCGATCAGTTGGAAATTTTTATCTCGGCGGCGCGCAAACGGCGCGAAGCGCTCGACCACACCTTGTTGTTTGGCCCGCCCGGCTTAGGCAAAACTACGTTGGCCCACATTATTGCGCGGGAAATGGGCGTCAATTTACGTCAAACATCGGGGCCAGTATTAGAGCGGCCGGGGGACTTAGCGGCGCTGTTGACGAATCTGGAATGCAATGATGTGTTGTTTATCGATGAAATTCATCGCTTATCGCCGGTGGTGGAAGAAATTTTGTACCCGGCGCTAGAAGACTATCAAATCGACATCATGATCGGCGAGGGGCCAGCGGCGCGCTCCGTCAAACTCGATCTACAACCATTTACCTTGGTTGGTGCTACTACCCGTGCCGGGATGCTGACCAACCCGCTGCGTGATCGCTTTGGCATCGTTGCGCGGCTTGAGTTTTACAATACCGAAGAATTGACCAAGATCGTCATGCGTAGCGCGAGCTTATTGAATGCGCCTATCGTCGAAGATGGCGCGCGCGAAATCGCTAAGCGCGCGCGTGGTACACCGCGGATTGCGAATCGTTTGCTGCGCCGGGTGCGTGATTTTGCTGAAGTGAAATCGAATGGTGAAATCACGCGTGTGGTGGCTGACGAGGCACTGACGATGCTCGACGTCGATAACGTTGGCTTTGACGTGATGGATAGGAAGTTGCTAGAAGCGGTGCTCTTCAAATTCGGCGGTGGCCCGGTGGGGGTGGGCAATTTGGCTGCCGCGATTGGCGAGGAAGCCGATACGATTGAAGATGTATTGGAGCCTTATTTGATTCAACAGGGGTATTTGCAACGCACGCCGCGTGGGCGGATCGCGACGCCGTTAGCGTACACCCATTTTGGCGTGGCCGTGCCGCGGATTAATCCCAACGGTGAATTGTGGGAAAACCTATAAGCTAAAAGGGACAGAGCGATGGAAAATAGTTTCTGGGCCGCGGCGCAGGATGGCCGGCGCGACGGCAATCGACTCGACATTGTTCACCGTCGACGGGCAGCCGTACAGGCCGGCACCGGCCGGGAACGGCGGCTTCAGCCGCGGCATGCCCTTCTTGCCCTCGAGACTCTCGAGCAGCGCCGTCTCCTCGCCGCAGATATAGGCGCCGGCGCCGCGGTGCAGGTAGACGTCGATGTCGTAGCCCGAGCCGCAGGCGTT
>JACPVY010000292.1 GCA_016197345.1 Burkholderiales bacterium | reverse complement strand
GCTTTGCTGGTGAAATGCTTCAATGGCCTCGGATTTAATACTATTTTGAGCCAATTTCGCGCTGAATTTGTGACCGTGAAGCAAATCAAGCCGGGTGCTAGCCGAGACAAATCATCGGAAATGTTTTTGCTCGGTAAGACGCTAAAAAATCCTTATTGACGGCGCTAGCGCAGAGCGTTGCTAGTCGCGCGGCAAAAATTCTGAACAAATTATTACCCTGCGGCTTGATATTACCGAGTCTGGCCCCAAGTCAGACGGCAGTAAGCGCACATCTAGTGATCTGATACTGATCTGGCGGCAAGTGCCAGTCTTCCTTGCCAAAAGAACAGAATTTCATGCCATCGCGCTAGAAATCGACAATATTTCGGGCGTCTTGCTTGACTATCCATTGCAGGCAAGACAGATTTCTGGCAATAGATGGGTAAAGCAGGTAAAATCGGCAGCTAATTAAGATGTGCAAATAAGGTGTGCAAAGTCTGAAGATCGGCCTGCAATATTCGCTGCAATGTCCGGTTTCCCGGAAACATAGGTATATGGCGCATAGTGCGTCCAAGGAGTCGTCGTGAACAATCCGTTTTCCAAAGCGGCCATTTGGGTCGTCATCGCCCTGCTGCTGTTTACTGTATTTAAGAGTTTTACAGACGGCCGTGGTAGCGCTGGCGGCGCTTCCCAAGTCCCTTATTCAGAATTTTTGGAAGAAGTCAAATCCAAACATCTGAAAGATGTGATCATCGAAGATCGCTCCATCGTGGCGACCACCACCGATGGTAAAAAAATCAAAACAACAGCGACCTATTTGGATCGTGGTTTGATCAATGATTTGATCAATAGCGGCACCAAATTTGACGTGAAACAACCGGAAGAACCTTCCTTCCTGTCGCAAGTATTCATCTCTTGGTTTCCGATGCTGCTTCTGATCGGCGTGTGGATTTTCTTCATGCGCCAAATGCAAGGCGGCGGTAAAGGCGGTGCCTTTTCCTTCGGCAAATCCAAAGCCCGCATGATGGATGAGACGAATAACAACATCACTTTTGCCGACGTCGCTGGTTGCGATGAATCGAAAGAAGAAGTGGCTGAAATCGTTGAGTTCCTGCGCGACCCTAGCAAATTCCAAAAACTCGGTGGCCGTATTCCACGCGGCGTATTGATGGTTGGCCCTCCAGGTACCGGTAAAACCTTGCTGGCACGGGCGATTGCGGGCGAAGCGAAAGTACCGTTTTTCTCGATTTCTGGATCGGATTTCGTTGAAATGTTCGTCGGCGTCGGCGCATCCCGTGTGCGTGACATGTTCGAGAACGCGAAAAAGCATTCCCCTTGCATCATCTTCATCGATGAGATCGACGCCGTTGGCCGTCATCGTGGCGCTGGCATGGGTGGTGGTAATGATGAACGTGAACAAACCTTGAACCAATTGCTGGTTGAGATGGACGGTTTCGAAGCCAGCTCTGGCGTCATCGTCATCGCCGCGACTAACCGTGCTGACGTGCTCGACAAAGCCTTGCTCCGTCCAGGTCGTTTTGACCGCCAAGTGACGGTCGGCTTGCCTGATATTCGTGGCCGTGAGCAGATTTTGTCAGTGCATATGCGCAAAGTGCCTATCGCACCCGATGTCAAAGGCGATATCTTAGCGCGTGGTACGCCGGGCTTTTCTGGTGCAGATTTGGCGAACTTGGTCAATGAAGCTGCTTTATTTGCCGCCCGTCGCAATAAGCGTCTGGTTGAAATGCAAGATTTTGAAGATGCAAAAGACAAAATCTACATGGGCCCAGAGCGTAAATCGATGGTGATGCGGGAAGATGAGCGTCGCAATACCGCTTATCATGAATCAGGTCATGCTGTGGTCCGTTCATTATTGCCAAATGCTGATCCTGTGCATAAAGTGACGATCATGCCGCGTGGTAATGCATTGGGCTTGACTTGGCATTTGCCAGAGCACGATGAGATCAACGGCTACAAAGACAAGATGTTGGGCGAAATATCCAGCCTGTTTGGTGGCCGTATCGCTGAAGAAATTTTCTGCGGTCAGATGTCCACCGGCGCTTCGAATGACTTTTCCCGTGCAACGAAATTAGCACGTGCAATGGTGACGCGTTTCGGTATGTCCGATAGCTTGGGTGTGATGGTGTATGAAGATAGCCAAAGCGAAGGTTACTTCGGTGGCCCATCGAAAACCATTTCCGAAGCAACGCAGCAAAAAGTCGATGCAGAAATTCGCAATATCCTCGATACGCAATATGCTTTAGCACGTCGTTTGTTGGAAGAAAATCGCGACAAAGTCGAAATCATGACGCGTGCTTTGCTGGAATGGGAAACCATTGATGCCGATCAAGTAAAAGACATCATGTCTGGTATCGAACCTCGCTTGCCGAAAAATGGTGTGCCTACCAAACGCACTAGTGCCGATGGCGGTTCTGGTGGTGTGACGCCAAATGCGACTGCACATGCCTAAACGCTAGCGCTGCTTGATAAAAAAGGGTGAGGTTTCCTCGCCCTTTTTTGTTCCTCCCATATTCGTATAGTCACTCACAGCAACCATGCAAGCCTATTTTGATTGCGGGCGTTTCCGCTTCCCACTAGGGCCGAAAGCGCGCCCGCTCGTCATGGGTATTTTGAACGTGACGCCCGATTCATTCGCCGATGGCGGCCGCTATCAAGACCTAGAATTTGCCATCGCCCGCGCCGAGCAAATGCTGGAAGATGGGGTGGACATCATCGACATCGGTGGCGAATCGAGCCGTCCCGGCGCGCAGCCATTGCCACTCTCGCAAGAAATGGATAGGGTGCTGCCCGTCGTCTATGCGCTAAGAGATTTTGGTGTGCCGCTATCAGTCGATACCTATAAGCCCGAATTGATGCGCGAAGCGCTAGTGGCGGGGGCCGATATGATCAACGATATCCATGGCTTCACCCAAGCGGGAGCGGTCGAAGCCGTCGCTACCAGTGATTGCGGCCTCTGTGTGATGCATATGCAAGCGTCGCCACAAACCATGCAGCAAGCACCACGCTATGACGATCCGGTGCGTGAGGTCACGCACTTTTTGCAAGAACGCGTACAAGTGTTACAAGCGGCGGGTGTTGCCAGCAGCCGGCTTAGTATCGACCCCGGTTTTGGTTTTGGCAAAAATCTCGAACATAATTTGGCCCTTTTGCGCGCCATTGGGCAGATTTCTCAAGCGCTAGAGTTACCGGTGCTAGCAGGGATGTCGCGCAAATCGATGCTTGGGCAAATTACTGGCAAACCGATAGAAGAACGCCTCGCTGCGAGCGTAGCGGCGCATGTGCTAGCGTGCGCGCGTGGGGCGCGCATTGTGCGTGTACACGATGTCGCCGCGACGGTTGACGCTGTCAAAGTGTGGCATGCGCTAGAGCAGCAAGATTAAATAAACAAAGAATAAAGGAACAAAGGAAAACATATGGCACGCAAATATTTTGGTACGGATGGCGTTCGTGGTTTGGTTGGTAGCGCCCCGATTACCCCTGATTTCGTCATGCGCTTGGGGTATGCCGCAGGTAAAGTACTGGCGCAAAATTCCGAACACGCGGGTGTACATGGTCGCCCGGCGGTGTTGATCGGCAAAGACACACGCATTTCCGGCTATATGCTAGAAGCCGCCTTGCAGGCAGGTTTTGCGGCGGCGGGGGTGGATGTCAAACTCGCTGGCCCGATTCCGACACCCGCAGTAGCGTATTTGACGCGGGCGCTACGCTTATCGGCTGGCGTCGTCATTTCAGCCTCGCACAATCCGTATCAAGACAATGGCATCAAATTCTTTTCCAGCAAGGGCAATAAATTGCCAGATGCAGTGGAGATGGAAATCGAAGCGGCGATTGATGAGCCTATGGGCTGCGTTGCGCCGGAAAAATTTGGCCGTGCCAAGCGCTATGAAGATGCAAAAGGGCGCTACATCGAATTTTGCAAAAGCACATTCCCGAATGAACTCGATTTGCGCGATTTGAAAATCGTCGTCGATTGTGCCAATGGCGCGGCGTGGGATGTGGCACCGCATGTTTTCCACGAATTAGGTGCAGACGTGGTGGCGATGGGGCACCAGCCCGATGGTTTCAACATCAATGATGGTTGCGGTGCGACTGCGCCAAAAGCATTAGCCGCCCGTGTGGTGGAAGAAAAAGCTGATCTCGGCATTGCGCTAGATGGCGATGCTGATCGCTTAATCATGGTCGATAGCGAAGGCACGATTTATAACGGCGATCAATTGCTCTACCTCGTCACCCAAGCGCGCTTAGCGACGGGGAAAGTTGACGGGGTGGTCGGCACCTTGATGACGAATATGGCTTTGGAAGTCGCGTTCAAGGAAGCTGGCATAGGCTTTGCGCGCGCGAAGGTGGGTGACCGCTATGTGCTCGAAGTCCTGCAAGAGCGCGGTTGGTTGCTCGGGGGAGAAGGGTCTGGCCATTTGCTCTGCCTCGATAAGCACACGACAGGCGATGGCATTGTCTCTGCATTGCAAGTGCTGTCGGCCTTGAAACGTAGCGGTAAAACCCTGCAACAAGCGACGAGCCAACTCCAACTTTTCCCGCAAACCTTGATCAATGTGCGCGTCGCCGCGGGCACCGATTGGACAAAAAATGCCGCAATGGTGGCCGAAAAAGAAGCGGTTGAAAAAGACTTGGGTGACAGTGGCCGTGTCTTGATCCGTGCTTCCGGCACTGAGCCTTTGATACGGGTGATGGTGGAAGCGCGCGATGCAGAATTAGCTCAAACGTTAGCGCAACGCATCGCCGCTAAGCTTAATTAGGGCATCGCGCTAGGGGAAGTCTGCGGGGCAAAGTAGGCTTCTCAACCTTAGATATTGTCGGTTGAATTGGCTGGGTGACAGTGTTTTTGCAGGTGTTTTCAATTCAAAAATGATGTAACAAGAGTAAACAGTTGCCGTTGTTGATAGCAGAAAAACTATTGACGATGGTAAACTGTTTTCTTTTAATGGGTTTGCTTTGCAAACTGTCATTTCCAATTGGTAACTTACCGCAATCAGCCATTTGCCCATGTCTAGCGCCACAGATTTTCTCGTTTCTCTGCTTAGCAATAAAAAACAGCGTCTGCTGACCCTCTATTTCCCAAATGATGACGGACCGGATGCAGGCTTACTCATCAATGAGTTGCAAGCCGACGAGGGACTATCCCAAGATTTTTGCTACACCGTGACGGCGCTCTCTGATGATCCGCATATTCCGCTTACCGCGGTGCAAGGGCGGATGGCGTGCGTCGCTTTGCAGCGTGAAGATGGTTCGCAGCGTTTTTTTAATGGATATTGCTTTGAATTTGCCCTGCTAGGGGTAGAAAATAGTCTCGCTACCTATCAAATGGTATTGCGTCCATGGTTGGCGCAATTTGCTTTGCGCCACAACCATCGTTTATTTCATCAGCAAAATATCCAACAGCAAAGCAAGGAAATTTTCCTGGAAAGTGGCCTTGCTAGCCACGAATTCCGTTTGCATGAATCCGACCCCGTGCGCACCTTTTCTTGCCAATACGACGAGACAGATTACAACTATTTGCACCGACGTTGGGAAGAAATGGGGTGGTGCTATTGGTATGAACATAGTATGCAGGGCCATAAATTAGTGCTGTCCGATACGACGCCGTATGC